>WGBZ01000337.1 GCA_015494035.1 Lysobacterales bacterium
AATAGCGGGCTATTGGCCAGGACTTCAACGCAGTTATCGGACATTTCAGGCGTGAAAAGCGAGTGCATGATTCGATCAGAGCTTCCCTACGATAACGCCATCAAGCCCGCCTTACTGATTGGCTGTGTCGTTGTCCAGGCCGTGCCGGAAAATCAGGTCCGTGCCCAGCTCACAGACAATATTGAGGTTGGAAACATCGGCATTCCAGAGTATCCCCGCGGGGTTTTCAATATGACAGGGCTGAATCGGTGAGGACGGCTGAACCGTAACAGTAAAATCGTACGAAGTGGGTTGAGGAATATACCGACGGTAGGCATAGACACCATTCTCCGTGGCCAGGTAGGGACCAATGCCAGCCGAATCAATCTGCACCTGATTGCCTTTTAACAGACCGGAGATACGACCACCCAGTAACCCCGGTGGCCGGTTCCAGAGGTAGTGGCTGACCAATCCCGCCTGGTAGCCCCTTTCATTGGACACTGGCGCACTCACAAACACGTCATCGCCAGACCACGCCAGGGAATAACCAAACAATAGCGCATCCCGCGATGTGTCCGGCTCAAGGCGGCCCGACTGCACCCAGCCGTCCAAAAATGACTCATACACCAAAACGCTGCCATCGCCAAAATAACCCACAGAAGACGACCCATCGGGTTTTCCAATCAGCAGTCGTCCATCGACATCAAAGGCCAGCCCGCGACCAAAGTTGCTGCCTTCGCGCCAGTGATGCAGCCTGGTCCACTGGCCGCCAGTCAGACGATACAGGCTCACCCCGCCATTGAACTTGGGCTGGGCGATGGCCAACGTGTCGCCATGCAAGGCCGCTGGCTGACAGAAAAGGCCGGCAAATACCGGGCTATCCGGGACAATCTTGGCCGTGTGCTGCCACTGACCATTGTTTTTTTCGAACACATGCGCGGCGCCGGAAAACACCTCGCGCTCACTGTCAGCCGGATCACACGCCAGCAAGCGGTTTCCATCCAGATAAATGGCATTGCCAAATGCTTCGGAAACCCCCGGCTGCGGGGGGTCAAGGCGGTCAATCTGATTCCACTGTGTGTCATTAAACTGGAATTGATAGACAGCGCCGCCATGGCCATTGATACCGCCGTTTATGGTGCCAGGCGCCCCGACCAGTAACTCATCACCGGCCAGTGCCACCGATCTGCCGAATCCGTCCCCGGCTTGGGCATTGGCAGCGGTCACTTGATCCGTTTCTGTCCAGTTATTATTGAGTAGCTCATACACATGAACCGCGCCGGCACCGGCCTCTCCCGGGGCGCCGATCACGGCTCGCGCTCCATCAATGTCCATGGCACCGCCAAACCAGTCACCGCCCTGCACGGCCGCCGGTTGCAGGGTATCAACCCGGTTCCATTGGCCACCGGTCTTGCGGTAAACCCGTACCTTGCCGGCATTGGCCGCCGGGTTGTCCGATTTTTCCGCCATAAACAACCAGTCTCCATCCGTGGCCATGACGTAACCCAGGTAGTCATTATCACTGGTGTTCTGTGGCACCACCAAGGCTTCTGTTTGCCAGTTGGCGCCGTCCCAGTCAAACAGCACCAAGGTGTTTTCCGTGGCATCATCCGCATCGGTGTCTTGTTGATCCACCAACCCGGCTTCACTGCTGGTAAACACTTTCAGTGCCATGGGCGCATAATTGGTGGAGGAAAGGATGGTGCTTTGCTGGAGGTACTGCAAGGCGTTGCCGCTCAGTGCGTAATGAAACACGGGCACAGCCGTCAGGTCAGTCGGATCCACAGCGGCAACCAGCACCTCCGTGCCAGATTTTTGCACCGTAACACCAAAGCTTTCCAGCGTTTGATTGACCGGTGGAGTCAACCGCTGCACCGCTGACCAGTTCCTGACCCCGGGGCTGAACAGATAAAACGCGCCGGGTTGCGATGGGCCAGCAGGCACCAGAGCCGGAGCACTGACCAGCAGGGAATCCCCCAAAAACAGGATTTGATGGCCAAACGTGGCCGCATCATCCGACACAAACGCGGAAACGGAATCGCTGGCTTGCCAGCTGCCGCCAGTGTTGAAAAATACGGTCACTTCCTGATTCTGAAGGCTGCTCCATTGCCGGATCGCAATGCGGTGCGTAACCGGATCAATGGCAAAGTTTGAAGCAAAATGAACGGGGCGATTGGCAACCTGCGGCATGAGTTTCTGGGTTTTCTGCCACTGGCTGCCGTCATACTCATAAACATGCAGGGCACCCAGAATAAATCCATTGCCCTGATTATCTTCCAGTGCCGGCTCCCCAACCAGCAACAGATTGCCATCGGACTTGATCAAATCCCCAAAGTGGGAAAAGTCATTACCGTCGAGCCAGCTTTCCTGCCATTGCCATTGCGTGCCGACACGCCGGTAGACTTGTACGTCCTGGCCCGTGCACAGGCTCGTGTTTCCCTGCCCGCAACTCACCGTGCGGGACGTGGTGATAAACGCCCAGTCACCATGCAGGTGTACGTTTTTACCAAACGCACTGAAACCAAATTCAACCGGCGGCTCCAGCACCTGGCCTTGCACCCAGTTTGCTCCCACCTTGTCATACACATACACTACGCCCTGGCGCGTCGCCTGTGGCGCAGAAACCAGCATGGTCAGCCCATCGATGGACACCGCCTTGCCGAAGTCAGAGCCTTCGCCGCCAACGCCATCGGGAAGAAAAAACTGATCCACCGGCGGACTGATAAACTGGTCAGGGTTGGGGTTACTGGCCCCTCGAGACAGCTGGGCAGAAGCTCCGTGAGTACCCACCACCTCAGGCAGAGAGGTTTCGGCATAAAGCGGAGTTAAAAAGAGGATGAGGAGACTAAAGAACGGTGACAGTCGCATGGGGAGCTCCGGACTCACCGGCAAGCCGGGATAGAGTCAGTAGTTAGTCAGCGGTTAATTGAACGTGAGGAAATCCAAAAATAGCACACAAGCGGATACGCAACAAGTAAAAAATTTTCATAGCGACTGAGCTACAGGCCTGCAGGAAAGCCTTTGCCACAGGCAGTGGGGCAAGTAAAATAGCCCCATGGAAATTCAACTCAACGGACAGCCCTACCGGCTGGATAAACCCACCACCGCGGCCCAGCTTGTCGACGCACTGGGGCTGGGTGAAAAACGCTACGCGGTGGAAATCAATGAAACCATTGTGCCACGCTCGCAACTGGCCGAAAAAAATCTGACCGCCGGTGACAAGGTCGAAATCATCCAGGCCATTGGCGGCGGCTAGTCCATTAATTAGCTTGGCCAGTTAACCGGCCATACGGGCCCCAACCACCTCTTTTGCAGAGAACACACCATGAATAATGATCCGCTGATTATCGCCGGCAAGCCCTACCGCTCACGCCTGTTGACCGGCACTGGAAAATACACGGATTTCGAACAGACCCGAGCCGCCACCCAGGCCGCCGGCGCCGAGATTGTGACGGTGGCCCTGCGTCGCAGCAACCTGGGACAAAACCCGGATGAGCCCAATCTGCTGGATGTCCTGCCGCCGGAAGAGTTCACCATCCTGCCCAATACGGCCGGCTGCTACACCACCAAAGATGCCATCAGAACCTGTCAATTGGCACGGGAACTACTGGATGGCCATAAACTGGTCAAACTGGAAGTGCTGGGAGATGAAAAAACCCTGTACCCGGATATCGTGGCCACGCTGAAAGCGGCCGAATACCTGGTCAAGGACGGGTTCGACGTGATGGTTTACACCTCCGATGACCCGCTGATCGCCAAACAACTGGAAGACATGGGCTGCGTGGCGGTGATGCCACTGGCGGCTCCCATTGGTTCTGGCCTGGGCATCCAGAATCGCTACAATATTCTCACCATTGTCGAAAACGCCAAGGTGCCCATCATTGTGGATGCCGGGGTCGGCACCGCCTCGGATGCGGCCGTGGCCATGGAACTGGGCTGTGACGGCGTGCTCATGAATACCGCCATCGCCGGTGCCCAAGACCCGGTGCTGATGGCTTCGGCCATGAAACACGCCGTCATCGCCGGTCGTGAAGCCTATCGTGCCGGACGCATCCCGCGCAAACGTTACGCTTCGGCCTCGTCGCCCATTGACGGCACGTTTTTCTGACGATGAACACAGCCCCATGAGCGAACACGACAACACGCCCGATACGCAGCGGCCCTACACCCACCGCATCCGCAGCTTTGTGGTGCGCGGAGGGAAAATCACCCCTTCCCAGCAGCGCGCCCTCAACGAGTTGCTGCCCAAATACCAGCTCACCAGTGATGTGCCGTTTGACGCCAAGCGCGTCTTCGGCAACCGCCACCCTGTGTGGCTGGACATTGGCTTTGGCAATGGCGAATCGCTGCTGCATGCTGCGCTGAATTACCCGGACGTTAACCTGGTTGGCATTGAAGTACATCCGCCGGGTGTGGGCCACCTGTTGCTGGAAATGGAAAAGCACGGCCTGGAAAACATCCGCCTGTACCAAGAGGACGCCGTGGACGTGCTGGAAAATGCCTTCGCCGACGACTCATTGGATGCAGTTCACATTTACTTTCCCGATCCCTGGCACAAAAAACGCCACCACAAGCGGCGGCTGATTCGGCCGGATTTCGTGGCCTTGCTGGAAAAGAAGATACGCCACGGCGGACGTTTGCACCTGGCCACCGACTGGCGGCCCTATGCCGAGGCCATGCACGAAGTGATGCAACAGTTTCCGGCATTCAGAAATCAGGCCGCGGCTGCCGGAGAGCCCCCACTCTCTTCTACCCGTCCCCCATGGCGTCCGGTCACAAAGTTCGAACGCCGCGGGCAGAAACTTGGCCATAAAAGCCACGACCTGATTTATACCCTGAATAAACCTCAGAAAGCCTAAGGAAGCTCTGATTGAATCTGGACGAAGCAGCTTATGCCAGAAATGTTCGAGAACAAGGCGAAATTCGCAGCCAATAGCGAGCTATTGGCAAGGACTTCAACGCAGTTATCGGACATTTCAGGTGTGAGAAGCGAGTTCACGATTCGATCAGAGGTTCCCTAAGGAAGCTCTGATTGAATCTGGCGCGAGCAGATTGTCGTGAAAAATTGTTCAGTTCAAGGCGCAAATCGCAACAATAGCAAGGC
>WGBZ01000338.1 GCA_015494035.1 Lysobacterales bacterium
ATCAAGGACCGGATTGCCGACATCATGTTCCAATTGCTGATGCTGCGTCCGGCAGAATTTGATGTACTGGCTTCCCCAAACCTGAATGGCGACTACCTGTCAGACGCCGCTGCCGCTGAAGTGGGCGGCATGGGGATTGCTCCGGGCGCTAATATGGCCGATTTTATTGCTGTTTTTGAAGCCACGCACGGCACGGCGCCCAAATACACCAACCTCAACAAGGTGAATCCCAGTTCACTGATGTTTTCCGGTGCCATGATGCTGGAATACATCGGCTGGAAAGAAGCCGCCAACAAGATTTATGAGGCTTTCCCGAAAGTGATTGCCGACAAGACCGTTACTTACGATTTCGCCCGTTTGATGGAGGGCGCCACCCAAGTGGGCACCAGCGAATTTGCCGATGCCATTATCGCCAAGATGGATTAGGTCGCTGGCTGTAATTGCTGTTACCATCAATTGATGGTGGCGACCAGGCAAACAGTGAAACCACAAGAACCCGGCACAACTTGACTTGTGTTGGGTTTTTTGTGGCTCAGGCGTTAATGGGCGTTTGGATGAAAAACGACATTAACTTTACAACGAGGTGAATCTGCCCCAGGTCAGTCAAAGCCACCCTTAACCACGTATAATATATATTATGTTAAATTAAGAGGATGGGCATGAGTTCATTGCAATTGCATTGGCTGATCTGGGTAAAACACTTAAGTTTCAGTCCCCTTACCGGGAACAAAGTCAAGCAAAGGTCTACTGAACCAGCTGTTGTTCTGTTGCTTTGGCTTTGGCTTTGCTGGAGTCTGTTCGTTTGAGTGGCCCGATGGTGATGGTGCAGTGATTTCATTACAGGGAAAAAGCGAAATCGTTATTAGGGAAGCTCTGATTGAATCGTAAACTCGCTTCTCATGTCTGAAATGTCCGATAACTGTGTTGCAGTCCTTGCCAATAGCCAGCTATTTGCTGCGAACTTCGCCTTGTTCTCGAACATTTCCGACATAATCTGCTTCGTTCAGATTCAATCAGAGCTTCCTTAGGCGACTGGTGAACGTTTTAATTGCGCGATCAACACCCAGAACAAAGCGGTCACATAAATTGGATAAACATGCAACACCATGCGGTTGGATGAGGTAAAGGTTTGTGCAAACTGGCTGAAGCTGGTGAGACTGTACAGACAAAGCACAGCCAGAAGATAAGCCAACAGCAACGCGACAAACAACCTGAGGCTCTGCGCGACCGGCTTTTGCCAGAAAACCAGCCACACCACTACCGGCAACGCGAACCACATCAACAACCAGTTGCGACTGAAAAACAGGCCTTCCAGCCAAGCCCAATCGGCAAAATGAAACCCCAATTTCACGGTTCCGTAACCGGGCAGTTGCAGGTGCTGGCGATCAAACACCAGCAGGCCCACTGGTGTCTCGAATTCAATAGGCATCAGGGCCCAAATAATGAGTGTCACGACGAGGCAAATACCGCCAGCATACAACAAGACTCGACGCCAGTGCGCTTGCGTTAAGCGGGTCGCGAAAAAGAAAATCAGCAGTGTCAACCAGCCATATAACTTGATAAACGGCAGTGCCAACAGGAAGAAAAAGCTAAGGCGGCGATGACCGCGGTGACCGCTTTGAAGCCACAACACATAATGGGCAGCCGCCATCCAGAGATAGCAGGCAAACAGAATATCCGCATAGCCCGGAAACAGCATGTGTTGCAGCCACAAGGGGGTAATCAGCAACATCAAGGCCGCCAGGGCAGCCAATGCGCCGGGCAGAAACGTAGAAGAAAAAGAAAATATACGGACATGGTGCAGCAAAAAGCCATAGATGCCAAGGGCCAGAAAACCACTGGCCATGGGCCAAAGCACAGCAGCCCCCTGCTCCACCGTAGTGGTCAACGTGGAAAAAGTGGCATACAGCAATCCGATGGCATCGGGGTAATGCCACATGTGGGAAGAAAAGACCTGGGCAGAAGGCGACTTTTCCAACCATTCAGCGGGTGGCACAATGGCTGTGGTCAGGCCCGTATCCGCCCAGATTTTGGCTTTGGCAATCCAGCCAGACCAGGCATCCCAGGCCAGTACCGGCAAGCGGCTGGCCAGCAGCATGGCATAAACCAGGACAACCAAAGCCAATGCACCAATCACCAGTTCAGGCCAGCGAGAAGACAGGAAAGCCCTGAGGATTGGCTGATTTTCCCGCTGAGTGGTCTTGCCAGAAGGATTCAAGCGAGGCGCTGCCTGCAGAATGTTTTTATGTGGTTGGCCTGCCAGTAAACCGCCCTGCTCTTTCCCTTGATCAGAAAGCCCACTGCGCTTGCGGCGTGCTGTCAGAATATCCCACATCAATAACACGGCGGCGGCAAGGTGCAGGCTCAATAAAGCCAGGAAGGCGCTGCGTGCAGAGACGGTAAGTGGCAACCACTGCAAGCCATTGAGCAGCAGAATGTTCAGAAAAAGGCCCGAAAAAAAAGCCGTGGCAAGATCGAATGGCGCATTGATGGCCGGGGCGTTGAAGACCCGGCGCACCAGTAGAAAACCGGCTGGCAAAGTCAGTAATAGCAGCGTTATGAAAGGCAAGAAACTGGCGCTCATTGCCCCTTTTCTCCGGAGGGGTTCACCGAAACCTGCCACCACGCCTCACCAGCACGTGTCACCTCAAAAGGCTGTGTGCTGGCCTGGATCGAGTTGATCAGTCCTGCAAACAGGGGTTTGTCATTGAAGGGAACCAGAAAAATGGCGCCATTGCGGATCGTGGCCGACATGGGTTCTGACCAGCCGGGAAACCACATGGCATTGTGCGGTAACAAATACCAGTAAAGGCGCAAAGCCGCGTAATCGTTACCCAGAATAACCACTTGGCTGGCTGCGGAGCCTTTTTTCTGCACCGCCTGCTGAACCGCTGCAATCACGGCTTTCAAGGGCTGGTCACTGCTTAATACCGGCTGCGAGCCACCGGGCTGAAGGAAAGCGTGCTGGCTCCAGCGCTGCAGATGAAAACCTTGAATCAAATTGAACACGGCCACAAATAGGGAGCCTGCCAGGAGTACCGGCAAAATCAGCCAGCCCTGGCGTTTTCGAAAAGCGGCCAGGCCGCCAAGTAACACCATAGCGATGGCCAGCACGGCGCCAGGGCTTGCGTACCAGGGCAGTTGTGATGAATAAGGCAGGTGATTGATGTCACCATAGCGCGGTGGCTGCCAACTCAACCAGGCAAGCCATTGGTGCCGCAAGGCTTGCCACAAATCCGGTTGTGGCCATTGAACAGTTTCAAGTGTTAACGGAAATTTTTGTTCTTCTGCCCACCCCAATGGAAACAAGGGTTCAGCGATCAGACCCAGCTGACGGATGCGACCCTGCCACCCGTCAACTGATGATAGATCGGTTAAGGAAATTCCTGCAAATGGTTGATTTAAAATAAAAAAATGAGGCACCGCATCCTGCGAAGACAGCCAGGCCAGCCGGTATTGCCGATTGCTGGAAGCCCGGGGCAAATGGACTTCAATCACTGGCCGTGTATCTGCATCAAACGGGGATGTGTGCAGGGCCAGCGCCACACGGTGGTCGGAATCGGATAGGTAGGTTTGGCTGTTTTTATCCTGGCGCAGCAGGCGCCCTTGCACCAGCTGGGGCGTCGGGGATAGCGCGCCTTCGGTGCCAGCTGCCTGTTTAAACCAGTGACGGTGTGAAAGCCAGGCTGTGGCCAGAAACACCAGCCCGATCACGACACCAGCCAGCAGTACCTGCCCTGTCCATTGCCAGGCAGAAAGGGAAACCATGGATGACTGGTTGGACTCGGGTGAATGTTTTGATGCTGCCAGTGTGTTGTGTGGCATTCCCTGCGGCCTCTAAAATGCCCGATCGACGCGCTTACCGGTGACCCGGTCAGTAATGGGGTGGCACTTCATTGTCTGGATCAAATACGGTCTGAGTGTGGCTTTCGTCGCCGGGGTTCTTGTGCTGCGCCATCAGGCTTTTCACCTGTCGCTGGAGTTGATCCAGCTGCTTTTGTTGTAACACCACCTGTTGCTCAAGGCGTTCCAGGTTTTCTTCCTGAAAAGCCTGATTGATTTCCAGCGTCTCCAGCCGCTGCAGTAGCTCAGGATTCATGGTCTGTTTCCTTCGAGCAAGGCCATGAGGTCATCGCGCTGAAGGGTGCCGTCTGCCAGTGCCGTAGCCACGGTGGCCTGCACATACCCCTGCTTGTGGCCACAATCGTAACGCTGACCTTCTAATTGACGCGCAATGAGGCCGTTGTCCGTCACCAGCTTTTTCAGGGCATCAGTGAGCTGAATTTCGCCGCCTTGGTCTGGCGGAGTCTCGGCCAGCAAGGAGAAAACAGCGGCATCCAGCACATAGCGGCCGATGACACCAAATCGCGAAGGCGCCTCAGTTGCTGCCGGTTTTTCCACAATCTGGGTCACTTTTCCGGTGCCATGGTGCCATTGGGGTACGCCCACCACGCCGTAACGACTGAGCCACTGCTCGGGCACTTCCTCGACACTCACGGCGCTGCAACCACCAGAGTGGACGGTATCTATGAGGGCAGCGGTGGTGTTGACCGGTGAACGAATGTAATCATCGGCGAGAATCACGGCAAAAAATTCATCTTCGATAATGGGTCGGGCCTGCAAAACGGCATGCCCCAAACCCAGGGGTTCCCCCTGGGGAATGAAGATGCGCGTCACCTGCTCGGGCAAGGTGTCGAGCTTTTCTACCAGTGAGGCCTTGCCCTGGTGCTGGAATTTCTGACGCAACATGGGGCGTGGATCAAAGTGATCGCTGATGGCGTGTTTGCTGGCGCTGGTGATAAAGATCAGGGTGTCTATGCCGGCGGCAACGGCTTCTTCCACGGCGTGTTGGATCAGCGGCTTGTCCACAATGGGCAGCATTTCCTTGGGAATGGACTTGGTTGCCGGCAAAAACCGGGTGCCCATCCCCCCCACAGGGAAGACGGCTTTAGTGACGGGTTTCATGGCTGGCAATGGCCGTAAGGTGGTGTGTTGCTTGGGGTTGGTATTCAGGCACCAACTGCTGCATTTTTTGTTTCAGCTTTTGCGCTTCAAAACGCCGCGCCAATTTCAGGGCCTCATCCAGCAGGGGAATAAAATCGGCCTTGACAGTAGTTCGGGACTTGACGCAATGCAACTTTCCGTGTACCTCGCTGTTAAGTTTTTCCAGGTCATAGAGCAGCTGTTCGGTGAGCTTTTCGCCCGCCCGTAAGCCGGTGAACTGGATGGCAATGTCCTGGTGCGGGATTTTCCCGGACAGACTGATCATCTGCTCGGCCAGTTCGCGAATATTGACCGGTTCGCCCATGTCCAGCAGCACCATGTCAAAGTCATCCGCCAGAGATGCGCTGTGGAGAATTAACTGTGCGGCCTCCTCGATGGTCATGAAATAACGGGTCATGTCCGGGTGGGTGACAGTGACCGGCCCGCCGGAGGCGATTTGCTGGCGAAACAGGGGCACCACCGAACCGGCAGAGCCCAGGACATTGCCGAACCTCACCACCCGATAGGCGGTGTCTGACTGGCTGTTTTTCCATTGACAGTATTTTTCGGCGATGCGTTTTGTCGCGCCCATCACATTGCGCGGGTGGACGGCCTTGTCTGTGGAAATCAGCACCATGCTGGCCACATCAAACTGGTCGCACAGATCCGCCACAATCTGCGTGCCCAGAACATTATTGAGAAAGGCTTCGCACGGCATTTCTTCCAGCAGGGGCACGTGCTTGTAAGCTGCGGCATGAAACACCATGTCTGGCTTGTGGTGGGAAAAAATGTGTTGCAGGTGCGCGCGATCGGTCACATCCGCCAGCACCGGCTTGATCAACAGCTCGGGGAAGTGCGCCCGCAGCTCTCGTTCGATGGAATAGAGATTGAATTCCGTGTTATCTACGACACTCAGCTGGGCCACATCCAGGGCCGCCAGTTGCCGGCACAGTTCCGAACCAATGGAACCACCGCCACCGGTCACCAGAACAGACTGCCCTTTCATCCGCTGTGCCACGCTTGTCCAGTCCAGTGAAACCGGATCCCGTCCCAGCAAGTCTTCGATGGTCAATGGTTGCAGCTGACTGAAAACGTCCTCGGCATCCAGTCGGTCAGGGTCAGGCAGCACATGAATGCGACAGCTCTGTTTTTTGAGCTGATTGACCACAGACTGGAACACCTTGGGCGCAGTCATGTCCAGGGCTAGAATAATGGCTTCAACGCCGGTTTTTTCCACCAACTCGCCAATTTGATCCAGGTGGCCGAGGATTTTGACCCCGCGCAAACGGGCCCCGGCCAGTTGCGGGTTTTCGGCCACCACACCACGTACATCATACTGACCACTGGCCGTGGCGTGGCGAATAAAGTGATCGGCCAGCCGCCCTGCCCCAACCACCAGTACCGGTCTGGGCTTTTGCTGACTCAGGCGGCCTTGCCGGGTATCCTTCCACATGCGGTACAACAGTCGTGGCACGCCCCAGAGCACGATTAGAATAAAGGGATACAACAGTAAAACCGAGCGCGGCACTCCTTCCAGGCGATTGAACAGAAACAGGCCCACGGCAATGGCCAGGGTGCCGACCATGGCGGATTTGGTGATATTGATCAGGTCGGGAATGCTGGCAAATCGCCACAGGCCGCGATAGAGGTTGAAATACCAGGCCACCGCGCCCTGGATCAACACCACCAGCAGCACTTCCGGCGAAAACAGTTCCACCCGTGGCGCATCCGGCCAGATACTGTAACGCACGCCATAGGCAAGCACCCAGGCAAGCCAGGCCATGAACAAATCGTGCAGAACCACGGCCAGGCGAGGATGAAAAATCTTCTTGATCATGCGCCTATTGTACTATGGAAGCCCTGATCGAATCGTGAACTTGCCTCTCATACCTGAAATGTCCGATAACTGTGTTGAAGTCCTGGCCAATAGCCCGCTATTAGCTGCGAACTTCGCCTTGTTCTCGCACATTTCAGTCATAACCCGCTTCGTCCAGATTCAATCAGAGCTTCCCTATGCAGCGGGCTTAGTTTTTGTTGCCCGGTTCAAGAAACTCCCGACCACCAGCAACACCGTCAGCCAGATTAACAACACAAGCCATCGACTCCAGGCTGGCAGGGAAAGGCTGATGAGGGCCAACACACCACCGAAAAGGGAGGCCAGCGCGTAAGCCAGCGATACACGGGCGTGTGATTGACCGCCGGCAATGAGCCGCTGGTAGAGGTGCTGACGATGGGCCTCGGTGAGCCGCTGCCCTGCCCGCCAGCGTCTGTACAACGTCAATGTGCTGTCAAGCACAAATGGCAGGTGCAGTAACAGCACAAAAACCGGATCAAACACGCCAGTGAGCAGCCCGGCCAAGGCCAGCACCAGAATCAGCCAGGCCAGACCCAGGCTGCCGGCATCCCCCATGAACAAGCGTGCCTGGGGGAAATTCCAATACAGGAAAGTAGCGCTGACCAGGGCCGTGGAGGCTGCCAGAAAAGCCAGCTGAAAGGCCCCATTAAGGTAAAACACCAGCGCATAAATACTGGCAGACACCACCACATGCCAGGCGGCCATGCCATTGGCGCCGTCCATAAAATTAAACAGGTTTAGCCACCACAAGGCGCCGAAAAAGAAAATGGGCAACCAGCACAGCGGGAAACCGGCCGGGTGCAGTAATGGCCACATGACCAGCAACACAGCACTGACCAGCACCACCTGCAGCAGTAACCGCCAGCGCGCTGACACCTGAAAACGGTCATCCAGATAGCCAGTGACCAGCATGGCCAGTAACCCCACAATGGCGATGGTCAGAATGCGGTTGACAGACACGGTATCAACGCCGGGCAGGAAGCCTTGTGGTGAGTCTAAAACCCCCAAGGGCCAAAGAAACAGTCCGAACAGCAGTGGCCAGAGAAAAGCCAGACCGGCGCCTGTGGGCACCTGACCGCGATGCAGGTGGCGATCGGCGTCGGCCACCGCCAGCAAACCCCAGCATTTGGCCAGGTGCGCGTACAGAAACAGGCTGACAGCGGCCAGCACGGCAACAAGGACA
>WGBZ01000339.1 GCA_015494035.1 Lysobacterales bacterium
CAAAGCACCGAGTCCGGCACGGTGTATTCCATTGATGAAATCACGGCGCTGACGCGCGTGGCCAAACAGCCTCAATGGAACCTGGCCTGCCACATGGACGGTTCACGTTTTGCCAACGCGCTGGTGCACCTGGGCTGCACGCCGGCAGAAATGACCTGGAAAGCCGGCATCGACCTGTTGAGCCTTGGCGCCACCAAGAACGGCGCCATGCTGGCCGAAGCCCTGGTGATTTTTGACCCGGCTTATGCCACCGAAATCAAACGTCGCCGTAAACGCGCCGGTCAGCTAGTGAGCAAAATGCGCTATGTCTCGGCGCAGATGCTGGCCTGGCTGGACGATGACCTGTGGCTGCAACTGGCCAGTCACGCTAACGCCCTGGCGGCCGATTTTTATCAGCAGATGCAAGCTAAAGTAGGGTTCCTGTTTCCTGTGCAGGCCAATGAGGCGTTTTTGCGCCTGCCCGAAGCAGTGATTGCCCAGTTGCAGGAAGCCGGCTTTGCCTTCCATGTCTGGCCGGGAAGCACTGACGTCATTCGCCTGGTTTTTTCTCATGCCACCAAACCGGCTGACTGCGCTCAACTGGTGGCTCACCTGAACCGATTATTGCCATGAGTTACCAGTTGTCAAAGCGCGTTGTTCCCCAGTCCGTGAAGCGCTGGTCAATGGTGGTTTTTGCCGTGCTTCTGGCTGCTGGCTGCGCGCCAAAGCCTGACCTGGCGCGCCTGTACGAGTCCGCCCGCAACACAAGTGGCCAACCACCGGTGGTACTGATTCACGGCCTCATGGGCAGCAAGCTAAGGGATCGCCAGACGGGCAAGGAAATCTGGCCACGCGGCATTGCCACACTGGTCAAGGACGATTTCTGGCCCGTGGCCCTGTCCATTGATCCCAAAACCCTGAAGGCACAACCACAGCGGCTGGAACCCTTTGCCATTACCGACCAGATCGTGGGCATTGATTTCTACCAGTCCATCATGCGCACGCTGGAACAGTACGGCGGTTACCTCAGAACCCAACCTGGCACCCCCGTCAAGGACAGCAGGAAACGGTATTATGTGTTTGTCTATGACTGGCGTCTGGACATGGCGGACATTGCCGGCCAGCTGGCCGATTTTATCGATCGCATCCGGGCCGATTACGGGCAACCCGACCTGAAGGTGGATATTGTGGCCCACAGCATGGGTGGGCTGGTGAGCCGCTATTACCTGCGCTATGGGCGCACTGACGTGCTGCAAGCCAATGATTTTCCGGTCAATCTGGAAGGCGCACGTCACGTTCGCCGCAGCGTGCTGCTTGCCACGCCCAACCTGGGCTCGGCACCGGCCCTGAAGTCGCTGGTTCAGGGTCGGCGTCTGGGGGTGGTACACATTCCACCGGAAGTGCTGGCCACCATGCCCAGCATTTACCAGTTACTCCCGCATGGCATGTTAAACCCGCTGTATGACCCTGCCGGAAAACCGTTAGACATCGATATTTACGATATCCGCACCTGGCACCAGAAACAGTGGTCCATTTTCAATCCAGACGCACGTGAGCGCATTCTGGAGCATTTTGACGATGAAGCGGCTGGTTTGGAATATTACGACCGGCTCAGCCGTTTTTTTGCGCACACCCTGGAACGTGCACGCCGTTTTCAGTGGTCATTAACGGTTAAGCTGCCAAAGCATAGCCATGAATTTGTGGTGATGGGTGGTGACTGCCACCTGACACCCAGTCACCTGGTGGTGGAAAAAGACCCGGACAGCCAGCGTGAAGCCGTGCGCGCCTGGCCTTCGCGGGTTGAGCATCGCGTCAAAGGCGTGGACTATGAACGGTTGATGCTGGAACCTGGCGACGGCAAGGTCACCAAATCTTCCTTACTGTCCAGAAACACACTGGATCCCACCGTGGCGCGCCACTGGTACGTGGATTTTCCGCTGGATTACCCCATTTTCCTGTGCGAGAAACACGACCGGATTCCCGGCAACATTTTCTTTCAGGATAACCTGCTGCACATCCTGCTGAGCCATTAATCTGGCAAGGGCGGGTCAATGACACAAGAAGATAGCCATTAGGGAAGCTCTGATAGAATCAGGCGCGAGCAGATTGTAGTGAAAAGTTGTTCAGTTCAAGGCGCAAACCGCACGCAATAGCCAGCTATTGGGAAGGTTTGCAACGCGGAAATGGATGATTTTACGCCGCAAGATGCCGGGTCACGATTCGATCAGAGCTTCCTTAGCCCTGAAAAAAACGACCAAGGCTGCCGGCCACCTTTTGCAGATCCTCCTGATTGTTGTAAAGCGGCACAGGCGACAGGCGAATAATGCCCGGCTCGCGCCAGTCGCCAATGATGTCATCCGCCAGCAGATGCTCGAACAGTTCCCGGGTGGCATCCCGCCCGCCACCATGGCCGAAAGCCAGCTGGCAGCCATGCGCCTGATCGCTTGCCGGTGTCAGCATCACCAACTGATCGTATTGAGCCAGAATGCCCCGCAAGATCGTGTGCAGGCGCAAGGACTGTTCCCGCAGCACTGAAATGGGCACCTCGGAAAAAACCGACAAACCCGCCAACACAGCGGCCGTGGCCAACACCGGCACGTTCGACAACTGCCAGGCATTGACGCCGTCGGCCGGTTCAAACTCCGGGGCCATTTCAAAACGGCTCTGTGGGCGGTTGCCCCACCATCCGGTCAGTCGCGGCAAGTTGCGGCCATGGTGCTTGCGATGAACAAAAGCCCAGCCCGGCGCTCCCGGCCCGCCATTGAGGTATTTGTACGTGCAACCCACGGCAAAATCGACCTGCCAATCGTGCAGTTTCAAGGGCACATTGCCCGCTGCATGGGCGCAGTCCCAACCGATGGTGATGCCGTGATGGCGAGCCACTCGGGTGATCTCCTCCATGGGCAGCCATTGGCCACTGACGTATTGCACCGCCGGCAGCAGGATCAGGGCCAGCTCGTCGGCATGCTGTTCGATCACCTGCTGAAAGTGAACCAGAGAAAACACCCCGCCGGGTTGATCCGGCTGCACAACGATCAGGTCCTCGGCAGGAGATAAACCGTGCCACTGCAGCTGGGAAGCCATGGCGTAGTGGTCTGTGGGAAAGGCCTGCTGCTCAATGAGAATCTTGCGCTTGTTGCCGCGCGGTTGAAAAAAACTCGCCATCAACAGGTGCAAATTGGTCGTGAGGGAGTTCATCAGTACCACTTCGTCTTCGCCACTGCCAGTCAAGCGGGCCAGTTCGGGCTTGCACTGGTCAGCATAATGCACCCAGGCTGTTTCACCTTCGAAGTACCCATCGATGCCCAGTGTGGCCCAACGCTGTAGTTCCTGTTGAATCAAATCCTGGGCCAGCCTGGGCTGCAAACCCAGCGAATTGCCACACAGGTAGGTGCGCGGCTGGCCCTGGGTATTCACCGGGAACAGAAACGACTGGCGGGTTTTAGTAAAGAGTTCCTGATGGTTTTCTTCTCTGATTTCGCGCTCTGACAAACTCATTTCACACTCCGGCGTGGGCCAAGGATGTTAATTGACCCGGTAAACTGACCCGTCGTATTCAAGGGGGCAACTGCCGGGTCTATACTGATGGCACTGTGCCGCAATTCACGTCGACTTTCAAGTGCATACCGTCGCTATTTGGCGCCATACAGAAAGGTACGAGACAACCACTTTGTCAACCCAATTCTAAAATGTCCTCTTTTCTCCCAAGCTGAAATGTCCGCTTTTCGAGCGCTGATTCTGGCAGGCCAGCAGGGGGATCCTGTGCTGCTTTGCCTATGGGAGAGTGTCGCCAGGGGTGATCCGGTGCGGGTTTTCTTTTGGGGGCTATGTGTTGTTTTTTTCTGGCGGCTTCCACGCGTTGATGCACGGTTTTCTCATCATCCAGGGGGATCGCCGGCTGGCCTTTCTGCAGTATCCGGTAAGCCAGTAAGTGCCCTTTGCAGAGCACGGTGACTGTGCCGTTGAAGGCTTCACACACGGTGACCTGTGCCCCCCTGAGGCGATAGCCCTTGCCACGGCCTGTGAGCTGGTATTCCCGGTTTTTGTACTGGAAGGTGAGGTTATTCGAGAGTGTGCGTTTGTCATGCAGACTGAATATCCACTCAAGCTCCTGTGAACCATGCAACACCGGCCGGTGTGCATCGGCCGGGTTCTGTGGCGCGATGGCGAAGCGCTGGTTATAGTCTTTCACAAACCTCGCCAGAAAGGCGTTGGCCGCGTCGATGTCGCAGATGCCAGCCAGTCTCAACTCCTTGACCAGACGATCTTGCAGGGTCTGGTTGGCTCGTTCCACCCGTCCCTTGGCCTGGGGCGTGTTGGCATGAATGGGTTCGATATCCAGGCTGACAAGGGCGCGGGTAAACTGCGTCAGTTGACCATCGCAATCCGGCCGATTAACCCGGAAAATGCTGTGTTTGTCGGAGTAGATGGCCACCGGCCGCCCATGCTCAGACAAATAGCCACGCAGGGTTTTCATATAGGCCTGCGTGGTCTCGGTGGGCGTGAAATGCAAGGCCATCAGTTCACCGGTGGCATCGTCAATGAAAACAAGCAGGGTGCAGCGTGAACCGCGCCCCTCAAACCAGTCATGGGGTGAACCATCAATCTGAATCAGCTCACCACGGCACGGGCGACGTGGCCGTCGCTGATGAATGCGTGGCGCCTTGCGTGCCTTGGGTTTCCACAGCCCTTCATTAATCATCCATTGCCGCAGCGTTTCGCAGGAAAGCTTGCGGCCATGAAGAGCCGCAAGCTTTTCACAAGCCAGAGTAGGACCAAAATCAGCGTAGTGGTTGCGAACCAGGGTCATCACCTCCTGACGCATGGCATCGGACAAGGCGTTACCCGGCCTGCGACCCAAACGCCGCGACACCAGCCCGGCTGCCCCTTCAGAGCGGAATCGAGAAACCAGCCGCCTGAGCTGCCGAACACTCAGACCCAATTGCCAGGCGGCCTCCTGTTGCCGCAACTGCTTGCCAACCACCTGCTGAATTACCTTCAGGCGATCTACTGCCTTCTGTGTCATCGTAATAGGCTCCTTTGTCATGGCCCCTCCTGAAACAAAAAGAGGACATTTTAGAATTGCAGAAAGAGGACATTACAGCTTTGGGCTAACA
>WGBZ01000340.1 GCA_015494035.1 Lysobacterales bacterium
AGCCGGAACCGGTCAAGCCCGTTGTGGCAGCGGACAAGACACATCATGAGGCGGTTGAGGAGCAATTACGCGCAGAGGCCGAAGCTCAAAAAACAGCCAAAAAATCCCCGGAAAAGCCCGCAGTCAAAACAAACAGCACCACGGCCACCCCCCAAGCCGTGGTTGAAACCGGCAAAACGGCTGACAGCCCATCGGCAGACACCCTTTACCGGGTCAAGATTGGCAGCTTTTCCCGGCGAGCCAACGCCGAGAAAGTCCGTGGCAAACTGTTATTGGTGAAAATTCCCACGGCCATTGCCAAAGACGACTCACGGCCTTTGTTTCATGTGTATTCGCCGGAATTTACTTCCAGGCAGGCAGCGGAAAAATACGCCCAACGCCTGGCCAGCGCCAGTCGGCAAAGTGCCTTGGGGCTGGGCCAGCCGGCCATTGTCACCCTGACTCCGGCTGAATCGGAAAAGATCAGCAAGCAGACGGCCAAGGCCTGGGTGGTGCAGGTGGGTAGCTTCTCCCGACTGGAGAACGCCCGCAAGCTCCGTGACAAGTTGCGCCAGCAAGGCTACACCACTTTCGTGGACAAAGTCAGCAGTGCAGGCAAAACCCTGTACCGGGTGCGTGTTGGCCCTGAAGTCAAGCGTGACGAGGCGGAAAAAAACCGCCAGCGGTTGCAGAAAAAACTGCAGATTCGCGGCGTGATTCGTCCGCATGAATTGTCTGACATTATCGAATGACGCCTTCCTTCATCTCGACTATTGACCTCAGCGGCCGGCATGAACTGGTTTGACTACACCCTGTTGGGCATCATTGGCCTGTCGGCGGTCATCAGCCTGTTTCGTGGCCTGATCCGCGAGGTTTTCTCGCTGCTGATCTGGGTTGGCGCGTTTTGGGTCGCCTATCATTTTGTGGACAAGGCGCAGTCAACGCTCACGCCCTGGATCGACTTGCCTTCGGCGCGACACCTGATCGCCTTTGTGGCCCTTTTTCTGGCCGCGTTGCTTGTGGGTGGTTTGTTGAACTACGTGCTTGGCAAGCTCATCAGCAAAACCGGCCTCACCGGCAGCGACCGTTTTTTCGGCCTGTTTTTCGGGGTATTGCGTGGCGTGGTGGCGGTGGTGGCCATGGCCTTTTTTATCCAGGCCACACCATTGGCTGAAGACCCGTGGTGGAAAGAATCCCGGCTGGCCCCGTATTTCGGACGCATGGCCGAATGGGTGCGTGAGCGCATGCCGGAGGACTTTTCCGATTATTTCTCCTTTGCCAGGCAGCAGGCCGCCCGAAAAACACAACAGACAGAGCAGGAAACACCGGCAGACAACACCACCACGCCGGACAGTTCATCCAGCCATGGGAACGGTAAAGACAGGGTCAATCCGGCTACCATCGGGCCTGAGAATGAAGGCGCGGACAGCCAGCCAGAAGCGCCGGAGGAATCTGCGCAGGAATAATGCTGCGCTTGCGAAGCGGAACCACCGGAACCCGTGGCCCGGAAGCAGCCGTCAAGCCCGGTTTGAGATTCAATTCACATTATTAACCTGGCATCAATATAGGTGCTGCTCAGGGCTTAAAGCCTGCCTTGGAACAAGGCATCGCTTGCAGCCAATGGTTGTTCCATTGGCAAAAGCGATAACACCGGGCCGGGGCAGGCTTGAAGCCCCAACTCATTGATATAAAAAGGCAGGCCGCGATGCGCTGTCCGCCAGACTGCGTTATCAACTCTTGCTGTAGAATGACTACAGCGGCGAGTTGATGCCTTGCTGGCAAAGAGCGCATCACGGCTGAGCATCGCCTATATTGATGCCAGGTTAATAACCAGTCACCAAAAGAGCAAACAGCATGTGTGGAGTTATCGGAATTGTTGGCCAATGCAATGTTGCTTCGGTCATTTACGAAGGCCTGACGGTTTTGCAACACCGTGGTCAGGATGCCGCCGGTATGGCCACCAGCCATAACGGGCGGTTGCAACTGGTGAAAGGCAGCGGCCTGGTCAAGGACGTGTTCAATTCATCGGAAGTGCAAAAACTGCAGGGTTTTATGGGCATCGGCCATGTGCGCTATCCCACCGCTGGCAGTGAAGGGCAGCAGGAAGCCCAGCCTTTTTATGTCAATTCGCCCTATGGCATTGCGCTGGGGCACAACGGCAATCTGATCAATGCCGAGCAATTGCGCGATGAGCTGTTTCGCACCGACCGCCGCCACATCAATACCGACAGCGATTCGGAAGTGCTGCTGAACGTGTTTGCGCACGAACTACACCGTTATGAAACGGACAAGAACCTGCAGCCTGAAACCGTTTTCAAGGCCATCACGGGCGTGCACAAGCGTTGCGTGGGTGGCTATGCGGTGGTGGCGCTGGTGCCAGGCTTTGGGCTGGTGGGTTTTCGTGACCCCTGGGGCATTCGGCCTTTGGTGCTGGGTCAGCGGCATACAGATACTGGCGTGGAATATATGCTGGCCTCGGAAAGCGCGGCGCTGGACATTAACGGCTTTTCGCTGATTGATGATGTGGCCCCGGGCGAAGCGGTTTATGTCACCCGAGATGGTCAGCTGCATCGCCAGCAATGTGCAGAAAACCCGATGTATTCGCCCTGCATTTTCGAGTACGTGTATTTTGCCCGGCCGGATTCCCTGATGGATGATATCTCGGTGCACAAGGCGCGCCTGCGAATGGGGGAAAAACTGGCCGAACGCATCGCCCAACGCTGGGCTGGCGAAGACATCGACGTGGTGATCCCGATTCCCGATACCGCCCGCACCTGCGCCATTCCCATGGCCCACAAGCTGGGGGTCAAGTTGCGCGAAGGCTTTGTCAAAAACCGCTACGTGGGCCGCACCTTCATCATGCCCGGCCAGAGCGAACGCACCAAGTCGGTACGGCGCAAGCTGAACCCCATCGACCTGGAGTTTCGCGGCAAGAACGTGCTGCTGGTGGATGATTCCATTGTGCGTGGCACAACCAGTAAACAGATTATTCAAATGGCGCGCGAAGCCGGTGCCAAAAAGGTCTTCTTTGCTTCGGCCGCCCCCCCGGTGCGTTACCCGAACATTTACGGTATTGACATGCCCGCGGCCAGCGAACTGATCGCGCATGGCCGTGATGAAGACGAAATCTGCCGCTTGCTGGGCGCAGACGGACTGATTTACCAGACGCTGGAAGACCTGGTGGAGGCCTGCCGCGAACGTACACAGAAAGTGCAGGAATTTGACACCTCCTGTTTTTCCGGCGAATACGTCACCGGCGTGGATCCCGAATACCTGCAGGCGCTGGAAGCCCGCCGGTCAGACAAGGCCCGCCACCAGAACAAACCGAAGCCACCGGAACAGACGCCGGTGCTCTGAAACCCGGCGGCACAAGCCGTAAATGCGCATGAATGCCAAGGATAAAAAAAACCAGTCCCCGAAACTCTTGCCCAGTACTGAAGCCGGGGGCTTTGATGCGGCCATTGTGGGGGGCGGTCTGGTCGGGCTGGCCTGTGCCGAGGCGCTGGCTCAGGCCGGTTTTCGCGTGCTGGCCCTGGAAGCGCATTCGCCGCAGTTGGCCGCCCAGAGTGCTTACGATGATCGAACCCTGGTGGTGGGGGCCGCTGCTCGCCATTTCTGGCAAAACCTGGGCATCTGGCCGGTGGTGGCGGCAGAAGCGGTGCCCATCACCAGCGTGCATGTGTCCCAGCGTGGCCATTTCGGGTCGGCTCTGTTTCGCGCCAGCGAGCTGGGTGTTGACGCCTTGGGTCATGTGGTGGAAGCCCGTCGCGTGGGACTGGCCCTGCTGGAACGCGTGCAGGAAAACCCGCGCATTACCTGGCTTAGTCCGGCCAGCCTGCAGGCATTTGCGGTTCGTGACACCGGCGAAACCACCGCAGTTGAGCTGATTTTCGATCACCAGGGCGAAAAGCACACCGCTCAGACGGGCGTATTGCTGGCGGCAGACGGTGCCCGGTCGTCCATTCGCGACCAGCTGGGGTTGGAAACACGGTCTCACGATTACAAAAAAACCGCCGTCATATGCAATGTCAGCACGGAAAAACCGCACCAGGGCCAGGCCTTTGAACGCCTGACGCCGGACGGCCCGGTGGCCATGCTGCCCTTCCGTGGCGGCCGCTGCGGGTTTGTCTGGTCCATGCCCAGGCAGCAGGCGGAGACCCTGTTGAGCGGTGATGACGCGACTTTTCTGCAGGCCGCCCAGGAACGGTTTGGTTACCGCCTGGGGCGCTTTACCCGGGTGGGCAAGCGTTCCTCTTATCCCTTGCATCGTATTGAGGTGCCTCAGCAGGTGTCTCCTGGCGTCGTACTGATGGGCAATGCGGCCCACACCCTTTCCCCGGTGTCCGCCCAGGGACTGAATCTTGCCGTGCGGGACATTGCCCAATTGGTGGACACCATGACGCAGGCCAGAGCCCAGGGACAGTCACTGGGTGATCTGACCGTGTTGAACAACTACCAGCAGGCCCGGAGCGCCGATCAGCACGCCACCGTGCAATACACCGATGACCTCATGCGCTGGTTTGCCATCGACGCGTTTCCGGTTCCAACCCTGCGCTCGGCGGCCATTCTGGCCAGCGGCTTGTCGCCTGCCTTGCAGGCACGATTGTTCCGGCACGGTTCAGGTTATCGTGGCCAGGTGCCACCCTTGCTGCGACCGGCCCTGTGAACCCGTGAGTGCGCAAAAGAGGTGAAACTGGCATGACGACCGAACGGTTTGATTTTGTTTTTTCAGGCGGCGGCATGGTGGGCGCCAGTGGAGCGGTTGGACTGACCGGTTGCGGGCATCGGGTGGCCGTCATCGAACAGCACCACGCTCCGCTCTCAGCCTCATTGGGCCCGCGCCAATTGCGCGTTTCGGCCCTGTCACTGGCCAACATCAACTGGTTACGGCAACAAGGTATCTGGCAGCATGTGGCTCCCGATCGCCTTGGCGTGTACCGGGCCATGCGCGTATGGGATGCGCGCACGGGCAACCAGCTGGATTTTGCCGCTGACCTGACCCGGGAGCCGGCGCTGGGCGTGATTGTCGAAAATGGTAATCTGGTTCAGGCGGCTTGGAAACGCCTGCAGGAGCTGGGGGTGGCTATCTACGCGCCGGATCACCCGCAGGCGGTTGAAGACGCCGCCAGTGCTCGGGAAAGCCGTGTGCGTATCACCACGGCCGAAAACCGGCAGCTGTCCGCCCGTGTGCTGGTGGCCACAGACGGCGCGGCTTCTGCCACCCGTCAACTGGCCGGCATTAAAGTTGACGCCCAACCCTATGGCCAAAAAGGCCTGGTGGCCTATGTGCACCTGGATGGCGCACCGCAAGAAACCGCACTGCAGGCTTTTGCCGAGGGCGGCCCGGTGGGACTGCTGCCGGCAGGTGAAGCGGGCCTGTTTTCCATTGTCTGGTCGCTGCCCGAATCCCGGGCAGAGGACTTGTTAAGCTGTTCGGAAACTGAATTTGAACAACGCCTGAGCGACACCATCAATCACCCCAAACTCGGCTTTCGCCTCAGGGCACGGTTGCACAGCCAGCGCGCGGCTTTCCCCTTGCGCACGC
>WGBZ01000341.1 GCA_015494035.1 Lysobacterales bacterium
GTGGTGGGCACCCTAATGAGCAACCAGGGCATGGCCGCTGGCCTGCAGGCGCTGGGCATCCCTTTCCAGCGCGCCAACGTGGGCGATCGCTACGTGCATCAACGGCTGAAACAAAACGGCTGGACCCTGGGCGGCGAATCATCGGGGCATATCCTTAACCTTGACCTGGCCACCACCGGCGATGGCATTATCAGTGCCTTGATGGTGCTGGCCGTGTTGCGGGAAACGGGCCGCAGCCTGCGTGAACTGGCTGCGGAAATGCCGCTGTTTCCTCAAACCTTGATAAACGTCAAGGCCAACAAGCCGCGCGATTTGATAAAACACCCGCGGGTACAAACCCTGACCGCAGACGCCAATGCCACACTGGGTGATTCCGGCCGGGTGCTGATACGCGCTTCGGGCACCGAACCATTGGTGCGCGTCATGGTTGAATGCGAACGTGCCGAACAAGCAACGCAACTGGCCGGGCAACTGGCCGCAGAAATTCAGGAGCTGGCAGAATGAATCGAAACTCACTCACCCTGACACGGGCCATAGCCATACTAGTGGCAGTGTTTTTGACGCTGGCCGGGTGCCAGTCAACGAGCAAACCAGCGGCTGCATCCAGTGCCATGGACGCGCAGAATAACGCGAAGCATAAGGAACAGGAAGCACAGCCCAGGCCCTTGTTGAGCGAGGTGAACCAGCTAACCTTTGCCGGCAAACGGGCCGGAGAAGGGTATTTTTCAGCCGACGGCACGCAACTGGTGTTTCAGAGTGAGCGCCAGGACGACAACCCGTTTTACCAGATTTACCTCATGGACCTGGAAACCGGCGACACCGAACGGGTCAGCCCCGGTGTGGGCAAGACCACCTGTGCGTGGATCCATCCCGATGGCGAGAAAATTCTTTTTTCCTCCACCCATTTAGACCCCAAGGCGAAACAGAAGCAGGCCGAAGAGCTGGCTTTTCGCGCCTCGGGTAAACAGCGTCGGTATAGCTGGGATTACGATGAAAACTACGACATTTTCGTGCGCGAAGGGGATCAGTACCAGCAGCTGACCCACGCCCGGGGCTATGACGCCGAGGGCAGTTTCTCGCCCGATGGCTCGCTGATTGTGTTCGCTTCCAACCGCCGGGCTTACGCTGGCAGCCTCACCGAGGCAGAAAAGAAAGCCTTTGCCCACGACCCGGCGGCAGTCATGGACATCTACCTGATGAATGCCGATGGCAGCCAGGTGCGCCGGCTCACCTCGGCTTTGGGCTATGACGGCGGGCCATTTTTCAGCCCCGATGGCCAGCGCATCGTCTGGCGTCATTTTCAGCCCAATGGCGCCACTGCGGAAATTTTCACCATGAAACTCGATGGCAGTGACAAACGGCAGATCACGCATCAGGGCGTCATGTCCTGGGCGCCGTATTACCACCCCAGCGGGCAGTACATCATTTACACCAATAACCTGAATGGTTTTGGTAATTTCGAGCTGTATATTGTTGACACCGAAGGCCGGCACGAACCGGTGCGCGTCATCCATGCCGAGGGCTTTGACGGCTTGCCGGTGTTTTCCCCCGATGGCAGCCAGCTTTACTGGACCAAGCGCAGCCAGGGCAATAAAGGCCAGATTTTCCGTGGCCACTGGGATCACCAGGCCGCCCTGCGAGCGCTGGGCTTGAAGTAAAACGACAAGATAAACACAGACCGGGCATATCATGAGCACAAAAACACAGTACCGCATCAATCGCATCCAGTTCTTCCTGGTTTTTCTGGCCGTTGTCTTGCCCTGTTACGGGCAGGCCAAACGCGAGCTGAGTACCGCCATTACTCCCCGGGAAATTCGCCAGCACGTGCAGGCGTTGACTGGCTTTGGTGGTCGTATGACAGGCACCGCCAGTGAGTCCAAAGCGGCGCAGTACCTGGCGCGGGAATTTGCCGCCATCGGCCTCAAGCCGTGGCAGTCCACGGATTACGTTCACCGCTACGCGTTTAATGCAGGCACCACGTTGGGCCCGGGCAACCATTTGCTGGTGAATGGCAAAGCGCTGTCCGTTAATCGGGATTTTCGACCTTTGGCCTTTTCCGGCCAGGGTCAGGTGAAACCCGCCGGGGTGGTGTTTGCCGGCTACGGCATCACCGAACCTGAAGGCGACAAGCCAGGGGACAGCTACGATTCCTACACCCACCTGGACGTGAAAGACAAATGGGTGCTGGCCTACCGCTTTATGCCTGAAGATCTGACGCCCGAACAACGCGTGAAGCTGGCGCCTTTTTCCAGTGACCGGTTCAAGGCCCTGACGGCACGCCAGCATGGTGCCCGGGGGCTGATTCTGGTGGCCGGTCCCAATACCATCGTCAAGGATGAGCTGGTGCCGCTGCGCTATGATGCGTCCAGCTCGCAGGGCAGCCTGCCGGTCATTTCTGTGAGTCGTGCAGTGGTGGCACCCTGGTTTAAGCAGGCCGCTAAAGATCCAAAGGCGATTCAGAAAAAACTCGACAAAGGCGATTTTGTCATGGGTTTTGACTTGCCAGGTGTGCAAGTGTCAGCCAATATCGACTTGCGGCAGGAAAAGAAAACCGGCCACAACGTCATCGCCTATTTGCCCGGCACGAACCCCAAACTACCGGCTGTGGTGATTGGTGCGCATTATGACCACCTGGGCCATGGAGAATCTTCCACCTCGCTGGCGCGCGCCGATGAACAGGGCCGCGTGCACCCGGGTGCCGATGACAACGCATCGGGCGTGGCCGCCATGATCGAAGCGGCCGAATACCTGGCCGGTTTGCAGAAAAAAGGCAAATTCAACCCGGTACGGGATATGATTTTTATCGGCTGGTCGGGTGAAGAACTGGGCTTGCTGGGTTCGGACAACTTTGTCAAAAGCTTCAAGGAACAGGACCTGTCCGGCCGTTTTGGCGCCTACCTTAACATGGACATGGTGGGCCGTTTGCGGGATGCCGCCATCATGCAGGGCACAGGTTCCGCCAGCGAGTGGCCTGCCATCATCGAAAAACGCAACGCTCCGGTGGGTTTGAATATCACCCTGCAGCAGGACGCCTACCTGCCCACCGATGCCATGAGTTTTTACCTGCACAATGTGCCGGTGCTGTCGGCTTTTACCGGTTCTCATCCGGAGTATCACACCCCGCGCGACACCGCGGATTTGCTCAACTACCCGGGCACCGCCAGAATTGCCAGATTGGTGGCATTGATTGGCCGGGACCTGGCCCAGAGCACCACGCCCTTGCACTTTCAGAAAATGGAGCGCAAGCAGGAAAAGGGCATTCGTGGCGGCATGCGCGCCTACCTGGGAACCATCCCGGACTATGCCCAGGAAGACGGCACCGGCGTGCGACTGAACGGTGCCACCAAAGGCGGCCCGGCTGAAAAGGCCGGCATAAAGCCCGGCGATGTGATTATTGAGCTGGCTGGAACGCCCATCGAAAACATTTATGAC
>WGBZ01000342.1 GCA_015494035.1 Lysobacterales bacterium
CATAAAGCGAGTCCGTGCTGCAATCATAGGCCATGCCCAGAATGCCGTAGGGGTTGCCCGAATGTGGTTTGCCCGACACCGGCAAGGTCAGCCAGGGCGTGAGTTTGCCGCTGTCGGAGTCAATTTTCCACACCGTGCGGTAACGCCAGGCCGCGTCTTTGGCCGTTTGCACAAAAGGCGTTGCCGCCAGGTAGATGGCGCCGCGTTTGTCGCGCGCATAGGCGCTGACTGGCCCGGTTTCCGCCCAGCTTGGGTCTCGCCAGCTGGCCAGCTGACCATTGGGGAGGCGGCCCATAAGAAACAGGCCGTCCTTGTTCTTGAGGTTGGTGGACAGGTACATGCCGCCAACAAACCGCAGGTGGCGGGCAAACCGGGGCAAGGCCGCGCAGGCATCCAGAGACACCGGCATGGCATATTTTCGAGGGTCACTTCCCCGAGCATCGGCACGGGTTTCTCCGGTTTTTTGCGCCTGAACCGCCATGGAAGCAAGAAACAGTCCGAACAGCGTAGCTATGATGAAAGTCCGTTGTGTGCGCTTTAAGGGTGCTGCTGTCATGTCTTAACCCGATCGGCTCAAGGCCGTTTTGTTGATTGATTATTAGGGAGCCTCTGACTGAATCGTGACACGGCATCTTGTGGTGTAAAATCGTCCATTTCTGCGTTACAAACCTTCACAATAGCTGGCTATTGCGCACGGTTTGCGCCTTGAACTGAACAGTTTTACACGACAATCTGCTCGCGCCAGATTCAATCAGAGCTCCTTAGGCAGCGGGCCTGTACGGCGCTGAAAATGCAAGCCGGCCCAGCACGGCCACACCTTGACCCGGTAAACGCCATTTTCCACCCGCGTATCCGCCCAGCACCGCTCGTGTCCGGGGGTGGGGTCGTTTTCAATCACCGGCACATACCACAGCACCCAGCGGCCATCGTCGATGGGCTCGGCTGGCTGGTCAATCAGCGCCTCCGGCCCCTGGCGGTGATCCAGGTTGCAGCAGGAGCCCAGCGTAGGCAGATTGCTGTCCCCTTCGTCCGGGTGGTGCCGAACCACGTACACGTAGGCTCGGGCTTTTTCTGGCGGATCAAAAACCGGCTTCAGGTCATAGACAAAATCCGCTGTTTTCCAACGCCAGGGTGACACGTCGGCCGGAATTGAGTCCACCGGCCAGGGTTGCCAGTATTCTTTCAAGACAGGGACATACGATGGACTCTTGTCTGCTTGACGTTGCAGCCAGTGCTGGCCCGGGTAGTCCGCCGGCTGCACGCGGAACAGAAAGCGGTACACCGCGTGGGCGCCACAACCACGGCCCAGGTTGGCCGCTTCCAGTGAAAAATCGCCGTTGGCCAAAAATCGATAGCGCTGCTGATAACGGTAATTGCAGGGCTTGGGCCACAGGGGATGACGGAAGTCCTGCACAATCTCAAATCCTGCTTCCGGATTCGCTTTGGGGGCATTCATCTCTTGGGCGTGGCTGTTTTCGGCTGTTGACGGGTTTTCCTGCGCTCGGTTAACAGGCGTACCGTCTGTAGCCACTGGGCGGATCTCAGGCGGGGCAAACGCGGCCACGGCCGCCGAACTGAACAAGGGGCACCCAATGGCGTCGTTATAGCCAAAGCCGTCCTTGTCGGAATAGCTGACGTGATAGTCCACCAGCCGCACGTCTTTCAACACCGGCTGGCCACGGTAAGTGACCGCCGACAGGCGCAGGCCATCAGAAGCCGTCAACTGGTATTGCATGTGCCAGGGTCCGCGCTGCAGACTCACCGGTCCCCGGCAATAATCCCGGTAGATGCGGTGTTTGACCAGATTGCTTTCGGTGGGCAGATCGGCATCAAAATCGCCCAGGTCTGTCCATTTGACACCCACCACACGCTCATCGGTGAGGTCCACGATGGTCCACAGGGCGCGTTGCCCCAGCTCAAAAGTCGGCGCCACGCACAGGTGTCGCGATAATTCACATGCGGTGTTGTTCAACGAGGTGCGCACCCGGGCCATGTCCGGGGCACGATGAAGTCCCTGCTCACCAGCCAAAGCCTGTTGCACCTGGGCGCTGTTCTGGGCCAGGGCAATGGCTTTCTGCACCAGATGCGGCGGCAATTCCGGCGAGGAATCAACCAACCGCTGCACAGCAACCACTTTGGCCTGGGGTACATTGACCCAGGCACTGACCGTGGCGTTGCGCGCCCAGTCGTAAATGTCCACCCGATAACAGCCGCTGGCCAGGCAATTACGGTGGCCTGAACCGGCTTCATCGCCCGAAACCGGGTAAACCGCAAACACTTCGGCGCGCAGTGGCTGACCGGTTTTGGGATCGCGCAGCTGACCCTGAACCGATTTGTCGGCAACAGCCAGCTGTTGCGCCTTGACCGATGCCTCATCAGCAACAACCGGCAACGGCATAATGAAAGAAACCGCCTTGGCCGGTGCCGGCTTGGCTTCTGGCATAGCTTCTGGCATAGCAGCCTCCAGGTGGCAACAGGTCATCAGGATGAATACCAGGCCAACTGGCCACCGGATGGCAAAGCCGTGTGTTTTCATTGGAGATTCATGGGAGATTTGTTCCTTGACGAACTTGTCAATATACCAGAAACACCATGAAAAATGGTTGAGCTAAGGAAGCTCTGATTGAATCTGGGCGAAGCAGATTATGCCTTGAACCGGGCAAAAATTCAGGTAATGTGTTTGTAGGAAATGCCATAATTAAACGGGCGAACGTCATCTGATTCATCAATATCTGACCATTGCCATGCCAAAACATCCCCCCGCCATTTTACTGTCACTTTTACTGCTGCCAGCATTCCTGCTCAGCCCGGCCAATCCCGTGCTGGCCCGTTCCACATCATCCGTGGCAGTCAGGGACAGCCAGAGCGGGCAAGCGCTTGAAGCGCGTGTTGAAGCCTGGAGTCTGTCAGCGGCCATGGCCACGCCGGCCACGCGCCTGGCGCTGAAGCAGGGCCAGCCGCCAGAGCGCATCCCCGGCTGGCCAGAAAAATCCGCCCCCGTTCTGAAAACCAGCAATGGCTTTTTGCCTTGGACGGATTCATCGCAGTGGCGATTCTGGCGGGTTTCAGCCCCTGGTCATGTCACAATGCCGGTACTGATTCCCCCCGGCAATGTGGTGCCCTTGAGCACCATCTGGCTGGATCCGGTGCCTGTCAAAACCACCGATGGGAAAAACGGCAAACGCCCCCGGGAACGCTGCCAGCCTGGCCAGGTCTGTGGCCACGTGCTGGATGCCGGCACACACCAGCCACTGGCCAATGCAACGATCACGGCACAAGCAGGCGCTGTCACCCGGCGCGTTCACAGCAACACCAACGGGTTCTTCTCGCTGGATGTGGATCAGCGGCTCGGCCAAGCGGCAGAATCATCGGAGCTGGCAATCCACATCAGCGCGCCGGGTCATGTGCAGCAGGTCTGGCAACACGTCAACTGGCACGCCGGGCCACAACTGATGGCGGACTTGCGGCAAGGTTCCGGGGTGGAAACACATTCACTCAAACACCCCCTGTCCGAAGTGCCCCTGGGTCGCGTGCCCCGTTCCTGGCTGAAAGCCAAGCTCAGCCAGCTCCCCAGCGCGCAGGTCGTTTCTCCGATCACAGCCAGTCATGACAGCGCGCCACCCGTGCCCGGCGAACGCCCCGGCGGGGCGGTTTTTATGGACCCGCCTGACAGCATTGCGGTGGGTTTTTCAGCCACTGGCGGTTACTGCTGCGGCAACAGCTGCGCCACCAGCCAGGTGTTCTCGCTGGAAACCTACGTGCAAAAAGGGCTGGACAATGAATGGATTTCCAGCTGGGAAGCCGACAGCCTGAAAGCCGGCAGTGTGCCATTTCGCTCCTACGGCGCCTGGCACGCCATCGAAAGCCCCTACAACGGTTATGACATCTGCGCCGGGCCGTGTTGCCAGGCTTTCGAACAAACCAGCTATGCCAGCACCGTCAACGCCGCAGAGGCCACGCGTGGCATCCTGCTGGAACTGAACGGGGCGCTGGCACGCTCGGAATATTCGGCCGAAAACAATGCCTGGAATGACCCCGACGACGGCCTGAGCTGCACCAATGCCGATTTGTCCTGTGGCGATGGCTTTGTGGGTTCACCGCTGTATGGCTGGCCCTGCCTGGCTGATGATTCCGCCGGGCGCGGCTGCTTTGGTCACGGCCGTGGCATGTCCCAGTGGGGCACGCACTTCCACGCCCAGGCGGGCGAAAACTGGGCTGCCATTATTGACCACTATTACAATGCCCTGGGCAATCCCGGCGGGGATCGCAGCCAGTACCCGACCACGCCGGTGGCATTGTTGTCCTTTGCCGCCTGGCCACAAACAATCAATGCCGGCACGGATTTTTCCATCGCCCTGAGTGTGGACAACCGCGCCGGCACGGCCAGTGGCACGGCCAATTTCGGACCTGTCCTGATCGGCGCCAGCCTGCTGGCATCCGGCAGCGATTATTCTGACCCGGCCAATGACAGCAGCGTGTTGTTAAGCGCGTTTGGCCAGCAAAACCTCAGCCGTCCTTTTCAGACTGACCCCGCCTGGCCACCCGGTCTGTATGACCTGGCCGTGGCCCTGTGGCTGGATGTGGACAACAATGGCGTCATCACCGGCGATGACTGGGTGCTGGCCTTTGCCATCCAACCCGATGCCGTGACCTTGCTGGCCCCTGATGACCTGATTTTTGCCGATGGCTTCTGAGTCTTGTCGGCACCAGTGGCGAGCCTAAAGGGACATTTGATCACCCGAAATCGGCAGCATTTGAACTTCTCGACAGGTGATACAATTGCCCTCCTGACCACGCGCCCATATCACACCATGGACACAAAGCCGCACAACACCGATCACGCCCAGGTGCTGACCCTGCCGCCATTGATCCCAAGTGCAGCCACTGGCAGTGGTTGGCTGCTTGACCGCTATGCCCTGCCCTGGCCTGTCATTGATGAAGCCGATGTCATCACACACACGGCACTGACCAGTGCGGCACTGGCATTGGCCGGACTGGCGATGGTCATTTTTGCCGCCAGCCTGTGGCCATTCTGGAAAACCCGCCAGAACCCAGAACCACACACTCCCACCAATGCCTTGTACACCGACGGCATTTACCGCTTCAGCCGCAACCCCATCTACCTGGGGTTTGTGATCAGCCAGCTGGCTGTGGGGCTGTACTGGAACAATGCCTGGGTTCTGCTGCTCACCCCCGTGACCATTGGCGTCTTGCAGTGGGGCATCATCAAGCCCGAAGAAGCGTATTTGCAGCGCCTGTTCGGGGACGCATATCGCCACTATCGGAAAAAGGTCAGACGATGGTTGTAGACACAAACACAAAGACGAATTCATCCCCGACAAAGCTAAACCGCGCCAACGTCAACCCGGCGGAAGTGGCGCACTTCGACCACGAAGCGGCTTTCTGGTGGGACCCGGCAGGCCCCTTCAAGACCCTGCATCACCTGAATCCGGTGCGTCTGGACTATATTCGCCAGCAGACACCGCTGGCCGGCCAAAAAGTGCTGGATGTTGGCTGTGGCGGCGGCCTGCTGTGTGAGGCCATGGCCGCCGAAGGCGCACAGGTCACCGGCATTGATCTGGCCGCCGAAACCTTGCAGACAGCGCGCTTGCATTTGCTGGAAAGCGGTCTGGAAGTGGATTACCGGCAGGTGGCCGTTGAAGACCTGGCCAAAACTGAAGCCGGTCAGTACGACGTGGTCACCTGCCTGGAAATGCTCGAACACGTGCCTGATCCGGCCTCGGTGATTCGCGCCACGGTGCGACTGCTCAAGCCCGGTGGCACGCTGATCCTTTCCACCCTGAACCGCACACCAAAGGCCATGCTGCTGGGCATTTTCGCCGCCGAACACCTGTTGCATCTGTTGCCCAAAGGCACGCACCATTTTGACCAGTTCATCAAACCTTCCGAGCTGTTTGCCGAAGTGCAGTCTGCCGGGGCCACCGTCACCGACATTTGCGGCTTGAAATACAACCCCTTGTCCACACGTGCCTGGCTGGATCGCCATGATGTGAGCATTAACTACCTGCTCAGTGCGCGCACTACTCCCGATTCCAACACCGGGGCCAACCCCGGTGACTGACCCCGTGCAGGCCGTGCTGTTTGATCTCGATGGCACCTTGCTGGACACCGCGCCGGACATGCTGGCCGCCTTGCAACAACTGGCCGAGGAAAACCAGCGCCAGCACCGCATTGATTACCACGACCATAAGGCTTTGGTCACCCAGGGCGCCAAAAGCCTGATTGAATCGGTATTCGGCCCCCTGGATGAACTGCAACTGCAGTCTCTGCGCGAGCATTACCTGGCCATTTACCAACAGCGGCTGGCGGAAAAAACGCGCCTTTTTGCAGGCGTAGGGGAACTGCTGGAAAGCCTGAACCGGGCCCGCATACCCTGGGGCATCGTCACCAACAAACCCGGCTGGTTGTGTGAACCGCTGGTACGCGCTGTGGTCGAACTGAAACCGGCGGCTGTGCTGGTGGCCGGCGACACCCTGGCCGTGGCCAAACCCGACCCAAGGCCCCTGCAACACGCCATGCAACGCCTTGGCATTGCTCCGCAACACGGCATTTACGTGGGCGATGCCAAAACCGACGCACTGGCGGCACAACGGGCCGGCATGCCAGCGGCCGTGGCCTTGTGGGGCTACCTGCACCCCGATGACCAGCCACAACAGTGGCAGGCCGAATTACTTCACCATCCCAAGGACTTACTGCAATGGCTCTAAAACTTCCTCTCTGGCCCCAACTCCGCTTAATCCTGTTTGCCTGCTGGATATTGGTCTCTGGCACACTCTGGGCACATCCCTACCACCAAAGCCTGCTTGAACTGGAGATTGACAACACTGGCACACAATTGCAAGGGGCTTTGAAGCTCTTGCCGGAGGACTTTGACTCCATCAGGAAATTCACCCGAATTGAAGACTACCTGCAGAAAAACCTGCGCATTGGTCTTGATGGCAAGGCCCTGCCCATGACCGTTGAAGGCACCGATCGCAGCCCCAAGGCCAATTGGGTGTTCCTCAGCTGGCCGCTGCCTTCGGTGAACTGTTCAGCGGCGCACAAGCTGACCATCAGCAATCGTTTACTGTTTGAAGTCAACGACCACTTCGTCAACACCGTGGTGTGGCGCGAAGGCAGCGGGAAAAACAGGCAAGCAAAAGCGCATAACCTAACCCCTGATCAGCCCACACTCAATTTGGACCTGGCCGCCTTGTATCCCGCGTGTGGGGATAATAACAAACGCCCGGCTACCGAAAAGCAATAAGCCCTCTCCTGCATTGCAAAACACCAAGGGAAGCTCTGACCAAATCTGGCGCGAACAGATTGTCGTGAAAAATTGTTCAGTTCAAGGCGCAAACCGCACCTAATAGCAAGGCTATTGCGAAGGTTTGCAACGTTCGAAATGGACGATTTTACGCCACAAGATGCCGTGTCACGATTCGATTAGAGCTTCCCTAGGAGGCCACAGTGACCATTCGCTGAATAAGAATAATATGACCATTGGCACAGGCCGAATGCCCGGGCTTGGCTTAGGATGTCTGGAAAATGGTCAAAATAACGCCCTGTGGCGCGCCCCTGGACGGACTAAATCGGCCACTGGCTTAACCCCAAATGAGAGGACACCGGTATGAAATTATCCCAGAAAATAGTGTTAACCACTGCCTTTATCACCGGCGCGGCGTTGAACGCACCGGCCTTCGCCAAAGACAGCAGCGTCAACGTGGACACCCTGATCGAAAAAAACCTGCAAGCCCACGGTGGTCGGGAAGCCCTGGACAAAATTCACGACATGACCATGCACGGCATTATGCTGATGGGGCCGGTGGAAGCCCCGTTTACCATTTATTTCAAACGCCCCGGCAAAGTGCGGATGGAGTTTGAAGTGCAGGGCATGAAAGGCATTCAGTCCTATGACGGTGAAACCGGCTGGGCCGTGATGCCGTTCATGGGCAAGACCGATCCGGAAAAAATGGCCGAAGACCAGTTAAAGGACCTGAAAAACATGGCCGACTTTGAAGGCCCCTTGATTGACTACGCCAAAAAAGACCACACGGTGGAATACGTGGGCGAAGCCGACGTGGAAGGCACCCCGGCTTATGAATTGAAGCTGACCAAAAAGGACGGCGATGTGGATCACATCTTTCTCGACAAGGATTATGGCCTGGAAGTGGTGACAAAATCCAAGCTGAATCGCATGGGACAGGTGATGGAAGTGGAAACCGCTTTCAGCAATTACAAGCCCGTGGATGGCCTCATCATAGCCCACGCCATCAGCAGTAAAATCAATGGCCAGCCCGGACAGAAAATCACCATCAACAAGGTGGACACCAACACCGGCCTGAGCGACAACTTTTTTGCCATGCCAAAAACCAAATCCGAGAACGACGGCAAAGATAAAAACAGCCATAAAGACGCGGACAAGGGCTGACCGGAAACCATCCCCGGGCACAAGTCCGGAAACCCATCCCGTGCCTGCCGGCTTCCATGCTGACCCATGGCACTGGCGGTCTTTAGGGAAGCTCTGAGAGAATCAACGCACCATCAATCAATAATAAGGGAAGCTCTGATTGAATCTGGCGCGAGCAGATTGTAGTGAAAAATTGTTCAGTTCAAGGCGCAAACCGCACACAATAGCAAGCTATTGTGAAGGTTTGCAACGCAGAAATGGACGATTTTACGCCCCAAGATAACGTGTCACGATTCAATC
>WGBZ01000343.1 GCA_015494035.1 Lysobacterales bacterium
GGGAAACTCTGATCGAATCGTGACACGGAATCTTGCGGCGTAAAATCGTCCATTTATGTGTTGCAAACCTTCGCAATAGCCTTGCTATTACGTGCGGTTTGCGCCTTGAGCTGAACAATTTTACACGACAATCTACTCGCGCCAGATTCAATCAGAAGCTCCCCGGGGCAGAAAGCGCCACCAGCCCGTATCAAAAACGGTAAATCAGCCGCCCCCACAGCGTGCGGCCTGGCTCATTGACCAGGGCCACGTTGCCAAATGCGTCCTTGCGATTCAGGTGCTGGGCGTATTCGCGGTCAAACAGGTTGTCAATGCCCACATCCACTTGCCAGTGATCCGAAAGGCGATTTTCCGCGTAAATATCCACCGTGCTCCAGCCGGGCGTGGCAATAATATCCAGGCCGCTTTGTGGGTCAATCCGGTTTTGCCGTGCCGCCGCATTCAGGCGAGCGCCATAACGCCACTGACGAATTTTCTTCTCTACACTGATACGGGCCTCGTGGGATGGAATTTGTGGCAGATAACGCCCGTCGGTGTCGTTATATCCAAAGGTCCAGGAGGCTTCGGCATTTAGCTTCCAGCCATTGGCCGGCTCAATACCAAAAGCGGCCTCGCCGCCATAAAGTCGCGCATCCACTGAGCGGTAAACCGTTTTACCAGCGACGCGATCACGCAGAATGTAATCTTTGACATCGTCATAAAAAAGGTTGGCGCTGACTGTCCAGTGTTGGCCAGCGTGGGACAGGCCGGCATCAAACTGACGGTGCTTTTCCGGCGCCAGCACCGGATTGCCGACCCAGTCAGGCTTGGCGAAATAGCGCTCTGTGGCATCGGCCGTGCGCACCGTTTGGTTAATGTCGGCAAACCAGAAAAAGCCGTTGTCTGCGGTGTGCTCATAACGCAACAAACCGCCCGGATTGTTTTCGGAAACACTTTCCCCGCCGGCTCCGTATGTGCGCTGGTAAACCGCCGTGGGCGTATTCATGGGGGCGTTGGGCGGTGCCGTATGCAGCAAGGCCGCACCGGCATTCACGTGGTCATACCGCACACCGGCAATCAACTGGCCATGGGCGCCCAGGCGGCGTTTGGCGTCCAGAAAGGCGCCACTGACTTCCGTGCGCACATCAGGCCAGGTCCAGGCAATGGTGGTGCCCATCATGGGGTTTCCCAAACTCGCCAGGCGCCGGGTTTTCTTGTAATCCAGGCCATAGTCCAGTTTCCATCCAGCGGTCTCTGCCGTTTCAGCCACCACGCGCAAGCCATCGGTGTCCGAATGGGCCGGCGATGCCATTTTCATGCCCGTGTTGGGTCGCAAGGAGTAGTTGTCCATCAGGTGATCCACTTGCGAACGATACGCTTCTATACGCAGGCCGGATAAGTTGGCAAAGGGTGAATCCAGACGATATTTCAGCCGTGCAGTGCTGGCATCATCGCGCGGGGAATCCATGCCAGCCCCTGGGAACAGGGCATCAAAGGTGTTGCTGTGTTCATAACCCAGCTCCAGACTCTGGTTTTCAGCCGGACGGTAACCGGCAACAAGACCCCATTGGTGCGACCGAAACGATGTGCGCCACTCGCGGCCGGCGCCATCGGTGTAATTATCAGCGTCCTTGTATCCTCCAAAAACGCGTAACCAGGCAGACTCGGCCACATGGCTGACGTCAAAAGACAGACCGGCTTTGAGGCCATTGTCGGTGGTTTTGAAGGCCACGGTGCCGTGGGTGCCCTTTGGCGCTGCTGCCGTATTGCGCTTAAACAGCACCGTGCCACCGCTGCCGCCTGCCCCATAGCTCAGGGATTGCACTCCCTTGATCACCGTGATTTCATCAAAAGACAGCACATCGGCGAAACTGGTGGGTGGGTCCATGCGATTGGGGCAGGCTCCGTGAATAAAGGCTCCATCCAGCAGTACGTTCAGCTGCGTGGCTTTTTGCCCGCGAATGTTTATGTCGATGCCATGACCGCCCATGCGGCTGCCAGATACCCCCACCAATTCACGTAACTGATCTCCGGTTTCCGACGTGCTTGTTGCATCCAGCGCCTCCGGCGTCATCACCTGACCGGCAGGCACCTGGCGCAAGAGAGAGCTGTCAGATTCAACACGCAAGGGATCCAGTACGGTGGTTTCTGCTTGCGGCTTTTCTTTTGTGGGGGCTTGCGCCTTGACGGCAAGCAGCGGCGAAACAGCCAACGCCAGGCCCAAGCAGAACATGGCCCCTGGTCGATGGGGCTTAAA
>WGBZ01000344.1 GCA_015494035.1 Lysobacterales bacterium
GTGGTATTTGCCTGTGCGGGCATTGTGCAGGCTTTCGAAGGACGGCGTGGCCGAGCCGAGGATCACCGGGAGATTTTCCCGCTGTCCGCGCAACACGGCCAAATCACGCGCGTGATAGCGCAGGCCATCCTGTTGCTTAAAGCTGTTGTCGTGTTCCTCATCGACGATAATCAGGCCCAGGCCCTCCATGGGCACGAAAATGCCCGAACGGGTACACACCAGCACGTCCACCTTGCCATCGCGAACGTTCTGCCATTCCCGCGCCCGCGCGCCGTCGGACAGGCCCGAATGCAACACAGCCACCCGACCTGTAACGCGCCGCCCGATTTCCCCAAACAACTGCGGCGTGAGGCCAATTTCCGGCACCAGCACCAACACCTTGCGGCCCTTTTCCAGTTGCTGCTGAATGGCGCGAATATACACCTCGGTTTTGCCCGAACCAGTGATGCCATCCAGCAGGTTGACCGCAAACCCCTGCTGCGAACGGATCACCTCCAGCGCCTTTTGCTGGCCGGTGGTCAGCTCAAAATCAGGCGTAGCCACCTGCCGGTTTTCCAGTACGCAACTGTCCTGTTCGGCCAGCAGGCCTTTTTTTTGCAGCTGCCGACAGGTGGTAGCGGCTTGCGGGTACAAGGCTGCCAGGTCCTTGCCCAGCATCACCCCGGCCTGCTCGACTGCCTGTAAAATTTCCCATTGCCGGGGCGCCCGGCTGGCCAGTTGCCTTTTTTCCGGCGCAGAAAGTGGCCGCGCCAGCCGCCACCAGCGCGCCACCGGCGGCGCCTTGGCCGGCAGACGACGAAACCAGTTGGGCAATGCCGTAGCCACCACCTCGCCCAAGGGAGTCAGGTAATAGGCGGCCACCTGGCGCAGAAAATCCAGGCTGCTTTCCGGCAGAAAAGCCGTTTCGTCCAACAAGGCATCCACGGGCCTGGTGCGCACGGCACTGGCTGTGCCAGAAGCATCGAGTGCCGTCACCACACCCACCAATGTCCGATTCCGCACGGACACCACCACGCGCGCACCCATGTGCACCCGGTGGGCCATCTCCGGGGGTAGGTGATAACTGAGGGTATCGGCAAAAGGCACCGGCACAGCCACCTGCACCACACAATCGGCAGGGGATGAGTCCTCAGCGTGAGGTATGGGCGAGGTGTTGGAGGCTTTTTTCATGGGCTGCCATTATCCCGCAAACCGAGCGGGAAGGCATTTCCAATTGGTCACCCATTTCACCATTAGTGATTGCCACTTGAACAGACCTCTTTTGGGGTGGACGACACGACGAGTCAATACTTCGTCGGTTAGGCCACTCTTTTGAGGCGTCTTGTTGGCAAAGCTGGCTAAGTGTCTGTTTTTGCAACGAATAATGGCCTTATCCACAAAACCTGTGGATAACTCTGTGCATAAGGGCGTTTGAACAAGGCAAAAACTGGCGTCATTGCTGAAGGATTAACAAAGCGGTTAAAAATTAACCACCACAGAAAAGCGCTTATAAATCAAACGCTTAGAAACGGATTCAGGCCTTGGTTTCAGAAAAATTCGCTGGTTTTTCCACGCCACGGCCATCATCTCCCCACGATGTGCATAAAAACCGCTGTTTTCCGACTAACTGTAAAAAAATGTCACGGCCAACGGCAGAAATGACCTTTTTAGTCCTATTTTTACCCGCTGACTTCTATGTAAGCTCTGATTGAATCTGGACGAAGCAGATTTTGCCAGAAATGCTGGAGAACAAGGCGAAGTTCTCAGCCAATAACGGGCTATAGGCAAGGGCTTCAACACAGTTATCGGACATTTCAGGGATGAGAGGGGAGTTCACGATTCGATCAACGCCCTAAACAAAAAACATGGGGCTTATGGGCGTTTCCTGAGGGTTATTGTTGGCAAAGCTGGATAAGTGTCTGTTTTTGCAACGAATAATGGCGTTATCCACAAAACCTGTGGATAACTCTGTGCATAAGGGCGTTTGGACAGGGCATAAACGGGCGTCACTGCTGAATTCTTAACAAAGTGGTTAAAAATTAACCGTGCCAAGAAAGTGCTGATAAATCAGTCACTTAGAAACGTACACCGGCCTTTGGTTCGGGAAAATTCGCTGGTTTTTACGCGCCATGGCCATCACCACACCAGGTTGTGCATAAA
>WGBZ01000345.1 GCA_015494035.1 Lysobacterales bacterium
GGGCGGACTCATAAGATCCAGCGCTTTGCTCTGAACGCAGCTCAAAGCTTTTCACAAGCAGTTTCAGTCCCGGGTTTCTCAGAAAGCACTCCTTGTTGGACTGATAAGCAATGCCAACCCGTGATCCCAGAAAAAAAAACAGGTGCTTTTCTGCATCTGGATACACAGTGGATTGCTTGGCAACAACAAATAGTTTGGCACCGAGCTCCCAAACATTGATCAGTAGTGAGGTCAATGAACTTGCCAGCCTCGAACTTTCACATCCATCTGGCCGCGTGACTCATTTCGTCTCCAACCCTGCTAAGGAGGTGAAGAACTTTGAACTGACCGGTGGTCTGGTATCGGCCACAATCATTGGCACCTTTTATGAAGAGCCTCTTCCAACATTTTTTGGCAATTTGACAAGGCAAGTGGAGACGACATACGAGCCCAGGGCTAATGGGGACTTGACTCTCATCCGGCAAAAAGCAATAAACAAGAGTTATGATTACTCCAGCTCAATCCGTAAAGATCTGGTCGCAACAGAAACCAGCACTTATCAACGTTCTGGGGAAACGCGGCAACAATCTGTAACATTTTCCTATTGGCCAACTGGGAAAATTCAAAGCAAACAGGTTAATGTTGATGAAGGAACTCAGCCTGGAGTCATGAAAACGTTGGTGAGCTCTTATATCTGGGATAATGCAGGAAACATGACTTCCAGGGAAACGACAGGAACAGGTATTCAGCACCCACGGGTAACCACATGGGAGTATGACTCTCTTAAGCGATTCCTGGTAAAGAGACGGGAGAGTGGAGAATTGGTAGAAAACATTTTAAGCAGAGATGTTCTTGGCAATGTGACAAGGGTCAAGGATCAGCAAGGCATCCTCACACAAACTGTCTATGATGTTTTCGGTAAAAAGTATTTCCAGATTGATGGCGGGGGGCAGTGGCAAAAAGAGACATATCTCACTAATTCCTCCCTTTGTCCTGCAGGCACAGCATATGCTGTGAAGGTGGAGTCGCCTGCTCCGGACTTGTGGAAATGCCATGATATTCGGGGGCGGGTAACCCGGGAAGTCAAGCAAGCATTTGAGCCAGGTGCACACATTTACAAGGACACTTTGTACGACACACTGGGCGGAGTATTGGCCGTCTCGCAACCAACGTTTGCCCCGCCTGACCCAAGTAATCCAGCACTATGGACCCGGTTCGTGCGTGATGAGCTCGGTCGCGAGCTTCTGAGCAGAAATGCCAATGGTGACCTCTCAAGAACCAGTTACCTCCCGAGGGAAATAAGAAAAATTAATGCAAATAATGCTGAGACAGTAACTAAAACCAATGCACTGGGGGAAGTTGTAGAAGTAACAGATGCGGGTCAGGGAGTGGTGAGCTATACCTATTCACCCGAAGGTTTTCTCCGTCAAACGACTGATCCAGTTGGCGCTACCACCCAGAAATACTATGATGGGTTTGGGAAGCAGGTACGCTCAATTGATACGGACCTTGGCCAGTGGTCGTATTCTTTTAATTCTCTGGGAGAGCTAATCTGGCAGCGTGATGCAAATGGAAACTGTACCGTGAATGCTTACGATGCGCGAGGTCGTATTGTGACAACGAATTATTTGACTGGTGCCAGCGAGAGCTGCGACTCTGGCACACTGGACAGCGGGGCTAGTGTCGACTATACCTATTATCTCAGCCCCGGTCAGGCCGATTACGGGCAATTATACGAGCAACATAATGGATATTCGGGCATCCAGTATATCTATGACAACCTCGGTAGGCTTCAGAATAAAGTCACCACAATTGATAGTGGAACTGGTTTAGGCGTTTATAGCGAGACAATCTATTATGACAAGTTTTCTCGCCGCCTTGCCCATGTAGATGCGAGTGGGGAAAGTACACGTTTCGTCTATAACGATCAAGGCTACCTGGTGTCTCAGGTCGATCAGGGGCTTCAAATCCCGCTTTATGCCATTGAGCAAATGGACGCTTTCGGGAACGTGTCAAGTAAACTGACAGGTAATGGAATTCACATTGAGACATTGCGTGATGCTGTTGGCCGGGTTCGGTCAATCTGGGCAAAAGACCCTAACCAGCTGACAATTTATCACTGGATTTATGAATATGATCCGGTGGGGAATATGCTTTTACGGGTAAATGAACAAGAGGGCTTAGAACAGTTTAGGGAAGAGTTTACTTACGATGCATTGAATCGACTCGTCACTGTTAAGGTAGCCTATGATGCCTCAGCCAGTACAGAACCGAGCGAACACATTAGCTATGATGCATCGGGGCGTATTGTGCAATTCACACGATATGATGAGGCGGGTAACCCTCATGTGGCAAACTACGCCTATAACGGTTCTCACCATGTGGTTAAAAATGTCATAGTGGGTAATTCAATCAGAAATTACATCGCTGATGCCAATGGCAGTTTAATTTCAGCAGGCCTTAAACAGGTGGATTACACCAGCTTTAATAAAACAAAAAACATTACCAATGCAGACACGCAGGTTGCCTTTGAATATGGCCCTGAAAACAAACGTATACGTCGAAATGATAACAATCAAGTCGTTACGGTTTATGTGGGCAATGTCGAATTTCACTTTGATGGTAACGGCCAGCTGGTTAAGACCCGTCGCCAGATTGGAGGGGCTGCATTCAATACAAACCAGATAACGAACCAGACGACCATTCATTACATGCATCTCGATCACTTGGGTAGCATTCAGGCTGTAACCAGTCAGCCCAATGGGGACACACGGCTGTTAAGATTTAGTGCGTGGGGGCAAAGGCGTGATTGGAACAGCAATCAGCAAGCCACAAACAATCCGATTGAAGACATAAGCAGAAATGGATTTACAGGTCAGGAACATATTGACCAGCTGGGCTTGATTCATTATAACGCGAGGCTCTATGACCCGGCGTTGGGACAGTTTCTTCAAGCGGATACCATTGTCCCTGATGGACTGGCAACGCAGAGTCTGAACAGGTATTCATACGTATTCAACAACCCGTTAAGCTATACTGACCCAACAGGGCATTCGCCACGCTCCGGCATGTGGAGTATCCTTTTTGATGGATTGGCCTTTATACAATTCATGCAAGCTCAGACAGCAGAGGAGGAAAAGGGCCCAGGTGGTCAAGTTGATCGCTCTCAAGGGATGGCGGAACAAAAAGAACAATCCCGGGATCAACAAACCCCTCTAATCGAAGGCGTTCATGACGGTGTTTTCCAGTCGCAAGGGGGCAATCAGCAAGGAGCCAAGGGCGGTCGATCCCAAGGCGCTGGATTTGGTGAGGAAAGCAGTAGGTGGTCTATTGATATAGGCAATGTGAGGAGGTATGAACCAAAAAATAAGCAGGAGTTCCGCATATGGGAGTCAGATAAAAATCCTAGTAACGGTTATGCCTCAGCTGATGGAGCCGCAATTAGGCAATTTTCACTTTACAATAAGGCTTATTTGCAATTGGGATCAGGAAGAGAGTTATTTGGATTTATCATCGCAAGAGTGAGCGGAGGGAGAAAAGGATATTTTTTCAGTGAAATGGTGGTAACCCCTGATCAATTTAGGATTGAGTTTATTCCAGTAGCAGCTAGAGGAAGTAGTATAGATGCATATACCCACACCCACCCAAAGATAGGAAGGAGTCAAGAAGGGTTTTCGACGGTTGATATGAGATATTCTGATTCGGTGGGTCTTCCTTACTATGTCAGAACGCCAGAGAAAAGGGTTTTCAAATATATTCCAGGGTCCAAGAAAACCCGGTTCAGAAAAAGAGATGACTTGTGTAGAGTCTATAAAGCACAGTGCCAGTTTTAAAGGAGTAGAAAAAGATGATTTCAATTTATGCATTCTTATTGGTTATGGGTTTGTCCTCGCAATCGGTATCAGAGAAGGTCATAGAGTTTGAAGTTGATAATAGGCCAAGTCGCATTGTTATTATCAATCCCCCCGAGGGCTCCCTGCCGCCGCGAAGAAGTGCAAAAATAAAACTACTCGCTGATCCGGAGGCGCCAGGAAAAGTATTGGTGCCAAAGGATTTTAATGAGGCTGTTGTGCAACTGGACAAAGCGCTGCCTGCTTCATTAAAAAAAATAATACTTGCAAAAGACATTGATCAGGAAGATTTTCAGTTTCGTGACCTCCTTTTGTCAAGCGTAATTAGGTTACTGGAAACTCAGTGGGGATTTAACGATGAAAAAGTGCCACTGGGGCGACTGTTAAAGTCGCATGGATTTTATGGTTATTATTTTAATAATACACCTGAGGACGACTCGAGTTACTTTGTTGGAGAGGCTTTATATAAGGGTGTTTATGATTTGCACCACCGTAATGAGCCAGCGATTGATTTACTTCTGCCTTTTTATGCCAGTCTGTACTGGCAAGAGTATGCAAGCCGGGGTGTTTGGCAATTTCACGCGCCCCCTGACACGTGCCAGGGGGCTACAAAGCCCGAATTGGCGGTTTTTAAGTTCAAAAACGTGTCCAATTTTTACCAAAAAACCGTGCAGGGACGTTTACTAGTGTGTAAAGACGGCTCACGGTTGGGCTATACGGTTTCCCGAGGATGGTTCCGGATCGATAGAACACAGCTGGAAGAGGATCCGTAAAACCACATTGCTCTAAATGCTCAAGCCAGCAAGGTGTCCGGGGGAATTAGATCACTTCAACCGGCCACGAGCACCTGGATGAGCTGCAACTGGTGCATATGAACGGGCGGGTGTACGATTTCAACAACGGCCGCTTTCTGAACGTCGACCCGTTTATCCACGGGACAACCCAGGGTGTTAATCCCTATTCCTACATTTTTAATAATCCCTTGTCTTTAATAATCCCTTGTCTGGAACCGACCCCACCGGCTATAACCCGGATTTGTTCCTTCAGGCGATGCTAGCCGACAGGGTCGGGCATGAATTTGCCAGGGATATCGTCAACGCGGGCAAACCGATAATTTCGGACCGGGCGGCCTTGACCACCGCACTGGTTGCGGTAACGGCTCTGCAAGTTACGGACACCATTGCCGATCTGAATCTGGCCAATAAAACGTCAATAAGCTGATTTTTGGTAACACAGTCAAAAAATGCTGGCAGGTACCAGGTCGGTGCTGTCGGGTGGCTGTTTTTGATAAATGGCCAAGCGGGAGCGTTAGCCTGGTGGCAAAAAAGCCGGCAAGAGCCATAGCACACCCAGCAGCAGGCAGAGGATCAGTAATAGCATAACGAAATCTGCCGCCAGCTTCATAAAAGCCGTCAGGCCTGGCCAGTGGCGCTTGGTCAGGCGCAGCAAGTGCCAACTGCCCAGCATGACTGTGAAGAAAATGACCGCGGCCAGCAATAGCCATGGTTTGAGAAAGGCCAGGCCAAAGCCGAAGGCGATACCGGTGTGTGTCCAGGAAGCGTGTTGGCTGTTCATCGTAATTCCCCAGCAGGTGTTCTGTGTGAGTGCCAAGCATAGCGCTGGGGTTTCTCAAACCGTGAGACACAGGGGAAAAATCGGGCACAAAAAAGCCACGGCGCCGTTTTATAAAATAGCGCCGTGGCTTTGCTGGTGCCGAATCAATAAAAGCTACAGCTCTTCGGCGTGCTCGGCCAGGTATTCAGCCACGCCATTGGGGTCGGCTTTCATGCCTTCCTTGCCGGCTTCCCAGTTGGCTGGGCACACTTCGCCGTGCTGTTCGTGGAAAATCAGCGCGTCAATCATGCGCAGCATTTCATCAATGTTGCGGCCCAGCGGCAGGTCATTGACCACCTGGTGACGCACGACGTTGTCCTTGTCAATCAGGAAGGAACCGCGAAATGCCACCGCGCCATCGGGTGTTTCAACGTCGTAGGATTTGCAAATGCCGTGGGTCAAATCAGCCACCAGCGGGTAACCCACCTGGCCAATGCCACCTTTTTCCACCGGCGTGTTGCGCCAGGCGTTGTGGGTGAACTGGCTGTCGATGGAGCAACCGACCACTTCCACGCCGCGCTTTTTGAATTCGTCCAGGCGATGATCAAAAGCGATCAGCTCGGACGGGCACACGAAAGTGAAATCCAGTGGGTAGAAGAACAGCACCTTGTATTTGCCTTCGGTGGCGTTGTAGAAATTGTAGTCATCAACGATGGTGCCATCGCCAAGTACGGCGGGGGCGGTAAAATCAGGGGCCTGACGGCCAACGAGTACGCTCATGGTTTTCTCCTTGGTGTTGGTGTTTATTAACCTGGCATCAATATAGGCGATGCTCAGCCGTGATGCGCTGTTTGCCAGCAAGGCATCAACTCGCCGCTGTAGTCATTCTACAGCAAGAGTTGATAACACAGTCTGGCGGACAGCGCATCGCGGCCTGCCTTTTTATATCAATGAGTTGGGGCTTCAAGCCTGCCCCGGCCCGGCGTTATCGCTTTTGCCAATGGAACAACCATTGGCTGCAATCGATGCCTTGTTCCGAGGCAGGCTTGAAGCCCTGAGCATCACCTATATTGATGCCAGGTTAATAGTGTTTATTCGGCCTAGATTTTACTGCCGTGGCCTGAAAATGACCAATGCATTTTTTAGGCGCGCACGTTCGCAGAAATGAAACATCCGCCGATCTTATGGCAGGTTGGTGGCCGTGCAGAGTTTCTGCCAGTAAGCCGCGGGATAGCTGGCCAGTACTGTGTGGCCGCCGGGGAATGTGTCCAACCAGTAATTCCGCCCTTCCTGCCAGCCGGCATTGAGAAAATCCACGCGATCGCTCTGGGCATAGGCCAGCGGCACGATGGGGTCTGAACTGCCGTGGGACTGGTAGAGTCGCATCTGGCGCGCCGCGGCCAGGGGCACGGTATCGCAATCCGGGTGTCCGGCCGGTGGATGGGGACAGGTAAAACCACCCAGCACCCCGGCACTGACGCCGTAGGCGGCAAAAAAGCGGCTGTTGGGCCGGTTGGTGTCCATGCGTATCAAGGCGGGATGATCCAGCATCAGCGCGTGCATCAGGTGCCCGCCAGCAGAAAACCCGTAGCCATAAATGCGTGTGGTTTCGATGTTGTAGTCTTGCTCTATGTCGTTGATGAGTGCCTGCAGGATCGGCCCGGTATTGCCCGGCAGCCAGCTGCCGGAAGCGCCTGTGGCCACCTGGGCGGCGACAATAAAACCGTATTGGTCAGCGGCCGGTTGCCAGAAATTGCGCATATTCTGGGCGTAACTCTGGGCACTGGCCGGGTCGCCGGCGGTGCCGTGCCACAGCACAATCAGCGGCGTGGCTGTGCCTGGCTGATAGCTGGCAGGAATGTGCAGGTAGTAAGTGAAGCTGGTGCCGAACGCAGGCACAAAAACCTGAGCCGTCAAGCTGCCTGGAAACGGGCCGCCAAAGCCGTTGCTGGGTTGGGAATCGTTCTGATAGCCGCTGTTGAAAATGATATCGGGGCACTGGTTAAGGCTGGGCACATCGGGCAGGGCTGCCGCTTGCACTAACCACAGCAATCCGCAGGCCATGAGGAAAATGGCCCGGGCGCGGCCCAAACCCCCGGGTTTTTCGGGTGTTTTTTGCCATTTAAAGTTACCGTACTTTTTCAATCCAGTCCACTTTCCGGAATCCCCGTGGCAAAACATGACCACGCTTGGCGCGATAGCCCAGGTAATTTTGCAAATCTTTCCATTTCAGGTTCAGGTGGCGTTTGCCTGACCAGATGCGGAAGTGGTCGCCGGGACCAACCACCACCACGCCGGCCAGGGTTTCCTCGCCGCTCTTGAGCAATTTGGGCGGAATGTTCATCAGCTTGTTGCCCTTGCCCTTGTTCAGTTCCGGTACTTCCACCAGCGGAAAGGCCAGCAAATACCCGGCGGAGCTGACACACACCAGGTAGTCCTCCTCCAGATTATTGACAGCCGCCGGCGGCAGCACGGTAAATCCGGCCGGCACGGTCAGCACCTGTTTGCCGGCTTTTTTGCGACTGTAGAGGTTTTTCATCTGGGTGATGAAGCCGTAGCCGGCCGAGCTGGCCAGCACAATACGGTCTTCGGGTTTCTCGCACACGGTGACCACAAATTGACTGCCAGGCGTGGGTGAAAAGCGCGTGGTGAGCGGTTCGCCCTGGCCGCGTGCCGAGGGCAGCTGGTGGGCTGGCAGCGAGAAGGCCTTGCCGTCATTGCTGAGGAAGGCCGCGTTCAGGTTGCTGCGCCCCAGGCAGTGGTGCTGGTAGGCATCTCCGGACTTGTAGGTCAATTCCCGCGGGTTGATGTCATGTCCTTTGGCCGCCCGCACCCAGCCGGCCTGTGAAAGAATGATGGTGACCGGTTCACTGGGCACCAGGGCGCTTTCGTCCAGCACCTGAGCCGCCTGCCGCTGCACAATCGGGCTGCGGCGCGGGTCGCCATATTTTTCCGTGTCTTCGATCAGTTCGGCCTTGATCAGTTTTTTCAATCGCGCCCGCGACAGCAATATCCCTTGCAGTTCCTCCTGTTCGCCAAGCAGTTCGGCCTGTTCGGTGCGAATCTTCATTTCTTCCAGCCGCGCCAGGTTGCGTAAACGGGTGTCAAGAATGGCGTCGGCCTGGATTTCGCTGAGGGCAAAGCGCTGCATGAGTTTTTCGCGCGGTTTTTCTTCTTCGCGAATGATGCGTATCACTTCATCCAGGTCAAGGTAGGCGATCAGCAAGCCTTCCAGGATGTGCAGGCGGTCTTCCACCTTGCCCAGGCGGTGTTGTAGCCGGCGACGGACGGTTTCGGTGCGAAAGCGCAGCCATTCATGCAGCAACTGTTTGAGGTCCATGACCCGTGGCCGGCGGCTCAGATCGATGACGTTCATGTTGACCCGGTAGGTGCGTTCCAGGTCGGTGGTGGCGAACAGGTGGCTCATGAGCTGTTCGTAATCGATGCGGTTGGAACGCGGTGAAATAAGCAGCCGGACAGGGTTTTCGTGATCTGACTCGTCGCGCAAGTCTTCCACCATGGGCAGCTTTTTGGCGCGCATCTGGTTGGCGATCTGTTCCAGCACCTTGGCCGGGCTGGTCTGGTGCGGCAAGGCGGTGATGACGATGTCCTTACCTTCCCGCTCATACACGGCGCGCATACGGATGCTGCCGTGACCGCTGCGGTACATGGCCAGGATGTCTTCGCGCGGGGTAATGATTTCGGCATCGGTGGGATAGTCCGGGCCCTGGATAAAGGCACACAGGTCATCCAATTCCGCGTCGGGATGATCCAGCAGGTGCAGCAAGGCCGCAGTGACTTCCCGCATGTTGTGGGGTGGAATGTCCGTGGCCATGCCCACGGCTATGCCTGAAGCGCCATTCAGTAGCACATTGGGTAACCGCGCCGGTAGCCACATGGGTTCAGTGAGCGTGCCGTCAAAATTGGGCTGCCATTCAACCGTGCCCATGGGCAGTTCCGAAAGCAGGGTTTTGGCGTAGGGCGTCAGGCGGCTTTCGGTGTAGCGCATGGCGGCGAAGGATTTCGGGTCATCGGGCGAGCCGAAATTGCCCTGACCATCCACCAGCGGGTAGCGATAGGAAAAGGGCTGGGCCATCAACACCATGGCTTCGTAACAGGCGGAATCGCCGTGTGGGTGGAA
>WGBZ01000346.1 GCA_015494035.1 Lysobacterales bacterium
GGAAGCTCTGATTGAATCGTGACACGGCATCTTGTGGCGTAAAATCGTCCATTTCTGTGTTGCAAACCTTCGCAATAGCCTGGCTATTACGTGCGGTTTGCGCCTTGAACTGAACAATTTTTCACGACAATCTGCTCGCGCCAGATTCAATCAGAGGCTCCTCAGGGAACAGAGCCGGTTTCTGCGTGCGCAGAGGCTGCTGTGACCGATGCCGCCTGGCTGTCAGTGTTTCCGGCCTTGTCCCCCTCTGGCGTTTGCCTGTGGGTGTTGATGTTGGTGCGCAGCGGGGGCGTGGCGTTCTTGCCGGGGCGGCGGTGGCGTTGTGGGTTGAAAACCAGTTCAGCGCGCAGACCACCTTCTTCATTCTGGTCAATGTGGATTTCCCAGCCATACAGGTCGCACAGGCGTTTGACGATGGCCAGGCCCAGACCGGAGCCCTCGTTGTTGACGTGTTTGCCGCGATAATGGCGGTTGAACAGGGCAGGAATCTCGTCTGCCTTGACGCCCGGGCCCTGATCGCTGACCACGATGCGGTCCTTGTCCACCAGAATGCGGATGGTACCTCGCGGGGTGTATTTGATGGCATTGCCGATCAGGTTGCCCAGCGCCACGGACAACACCGCCTCGGGTGCATCCACCTGCAACCAGTCCCTTTCGTCAATTTCAATGGTGACTGGCTTCAGGCGCAATTGTGGCTCAAAGTCTTCCACCAGCGCGCGCACCACCTTGCCGGCCTGCGATTTTTCCAGGTCGCGGTGGTTTTTCTGTTCCTTGCGTGCCAGTAATAACAGTGTCTCGATCAATTCGCCTGACTGGCGCACCGCGCGTTCGATGCGCTGCAGGCGTTCACGCGTGCGTTTGTCCAGATTATCCTGAGCCAGCAACAGCTCTGTTGTGCTGGCAATGATGGCCAGTGGTGTGCGTAGTTCATGGCTGACATCGGCATTGAATTCCTTATCGCTGATGACCATGTCGGTCAGTCGCTGCGCGTAGTCATCCAGCGCCGACGCCAGCTTGCCCACTTCGTCATCGGCAAAATGGGGCGCCAGGGGTTCCGGGTGGATGGCCTGTCCGAGCCGGGAAATGCGGTTGGCCAGTTGCCTCAAGGGGGTCAGAATGCGGCGCGAAAGCCACAAGGCCACGGCAAAGGCAATGAGCAGAAAAAGCCCGAAGGCGCCGGTCAGCCACACATAGAGCAGGCTGTTCTGGCGTTCATCCGGGGTGCCGTCATAGACCACATAGCCCCAATAGGGCTTACCATCGATGCTGTGCTGTTTGTTGACGGCAATGATGAGGTTCTTGCCGTCTTTCTGGATGCGGTGAATGCCATCAGGCAGTTCGGCGTATTCCAACGGTAATTGCAGCACCAGTTTTTCCGGTCGGGTAATCAGGGCCGAAATGACCCGTGAGGACACTGGCTGCTCGGACACATTAAGTGGGTCTTTGGCCCAGCTTTCCATATAGCGATCCAGATCCTGCTTGATGGTCTGGCCAATCAGGTTGTTTTCCAGGTTGCGCTGAATGGAGAGCGAGGTAATGGTAAACAGGACCCCCAGCACGGTGCTGAAGGCCAGAAAGGCGATGATGATGCGGGTCTTAAGACGATTGCGAAATTTCATCCGGGTCTGCGATGCGGTATCCAATGCCGTGGCGTGTGTGGATCAGTGGCTTGTCGAAGGGCTTGTCTATAATAGCACGCAGGGAATGGATGTGAACGCGCAGGCTGTCGCTGTCTGGCATCTCCTCGCCCCAGACCCGAAGTTCCAGTTCCTGCCGTGGCACCACCCAGGGCGAGGACTCCATCAGGCGTTGCAGCAGTTTCAGGCCGGTGGGATTCATGTTGATGGACTGACCGGCGCGGGTGACTTCCAGGGTGTCGAGGTTGAATTCCAGGTCGGCCACCTTGAGTACGCGCTGCATCTGGTTGTTGCGGCGATTGCCCAGGGCATTGACGCGTGCATCCAGCTCGCGCAGGGCAAAAGGCTTGACCAGGTAGTCATCGGCGCCGTGCTCGAAGCCGGCCAGTTTTTGTTCCAGCGAATCGCGGGCGGTCAGCATCAGCACTGGCGTGTGTTTGTGGGCTTCGGTGCGCAGTTTCTTGCACAGTTCCAACCCGTCCATGCCCGGCAACATCAGGTCCAGAATGATGACGTCAAAATCTTCCACCACGGCCAGGTGCAAGCCGGTGACGCCGTCGCCGGCATAGTCCACAATGTGGCCCTTGTCTTCCAGAAAATCGACAATATTGGCGGCAATGTCGGTATTGTCTTCAATCACCAGGATACGCATGTTTCAACTGCTCCAGAGGTAAAGATAAAGACCCAGTGGCTGCGGTCAGACTTTCATTCTTAATTGGCCGGTCAACGAGATTGATAAATCGGCAACCGGATATTTCGCCCTCAGCGGACTGTTTGGGTGCCGAACAAATGTGGTAAAAAAAACCCAAGACAACGAAGGTTGCCCTGGGTAATCAAGATGCCTTCTGTGTCGTAATCCTATGGGCACCGGTACTTGTTTCTGCGTTAGTGCTGTTTGGCTGGTCAGCATGCAGTGGGCTGGTTGACTCACTGCTAACGTGGAGCCAGTTTACTAACATTCAAGTTAAGGGCTCGTTAAAAAAGGCGCAAACTCTCGTTTAAGTCCTTGATATTCCGGGAAAAACCGACTCCCTGTGAAAAATGTTATTTTCTCATAACCCGATTTTAACCCGCGGTTCCCGTGGGGCGCTAGGGAAGTTCTGACTGAATCGTGACACGGCAACTTGCGGCGTAAAATCGTCCATTTCTACGTTGCAAACCTTCACAATAGCCTTGCTATTGCGTGCGGTTCGCGCCTTGAACTGAACAATTTTTCACTACAATCCGCTCGCGCTAGATTCAATCAGAGCTTCCCTAGAGGGGGCTTGTGTTGACATGCAACAAGGCAAGGAACAAACCAAGGGGTGCACTTTTCGACGCGGTTAAAAAGCCGCTGCCATTGCAGTACAATACAGCTTTGTGCTTACGGGCGGGTAATGAGAGTGGCAGGATAAGCGATGATTCGATTTCTGGTGTTGTTTTTTGTTTTGGTGATTGGCATGTTTGCGCTGGAAATCTATGAGCCCGTGCGCGAGGCTGTGGTGTTGCCGTTCACATCATTTCTGGCCACGGCCAGCGCCAAGATCATGCAATTGTTTGACGCCGATGTGGTGGCGCATGGAGACGTGATCAGCAGCCTCAGCAATGCCGCAGCGGTGCGAATTGCACCAGGCTGTAACGGCGTGGAAGCGGTGATCATCCTGTTTGCAGCCATTTTTGCCTTTCCGGCTCCCTGGAAGCACAAGCTGATTGGTTTTGTGCTGGGGTTTCTGGCCATCCAGATACTTAATCTGGTGCGTATTATCACGTTGTTTTACCTGCTGCAGTGGGATAAGCACTGGTTTGACTGGTTTCACCTTTACCTGTGGCAGGCCCTGATTATCCTGGATGCCCTGGTGGTCTGGCTTATCTGGTTGCGCTACCTGCCCAAGTCTGGCCGTGGTGATGATGACAGTGGAAACACGCCAGACATGTCTGATAAACCGATACAGACTTCCGCGGTCTGAATCACCAGTGGTTTAGTGAAGTTGAGAAACTGTCTCAATGAAAGCCGCTCATTGCAGTGGAGCACACCGTGAGTAAAACGCACAACAACGGGGCCACAGCCCTTCCTGAGTGGCCAGTGGCCGTCAAACAGCAAGTGCTGGACTGGCTGGATGAAGCCGAAAGCAGCGAGCCGGCTTATGCCAATGCTGCGACACTGGCCACCTGCGATGGCAGCGGCCGTGTTTCGGCGCGGGTGATGCTGGTCAAGGATATTGATGACCATGGTTTGGTGTTTTTTACCAATTCACTCAGTCGCAAGGGACATAACCTGGCGGTTAACCCGCAAGCGGCGTTGAGTTTTTACTGGAAAAGCCTGGCCCGCCAGTTGCGCACCGAGGGTCGCATCGAAAAAATCACCGATGCGGAATCCGATGCCTATTTCGCCACCCGCCCGCGTGGCAGTCAGTTGGGGGCCTGGGCCTCGCTGCAATCCGAGCCCATGAATCACCCCGATGCATTGCAAGAACGCCTGGTGCTAATGGAGGACAGATTCCGGGATCAACCTGTGCCACGACCACCACACTGGTTTGGTTATCGGCTGCGCCCGGATTACGTGGAATTCTGGCAGGAAGGTCAGTACCGACTGCATGATCGTGACGTGTGGCGTGTGGTTGAAGGCCACTGGCGGCACGAAAAACGCTTTCCATAACACCTGGGTTGACTTGCGTATTGGCAATTCCCCCCCCATAATGGCCAAAGGAGCCTCTGATTGAATCGTGACACGCGTGTCACGATTCAATCAGAGGCTCCCTAAACAAGAGGCTGAAGATGACTTCGGCCAACAAGGATTTTTTGCGATTTAACCGCCTGCGTGACGTGGCTAATCCACTACGCCACTGCCAGCCTCGAGGACTTTCTATGCCTTCTATTAAAAAATATCTCGCTGTGAATGAGTCGTTCCGCCAAGGGGTGCAGGGCGTATTGATCGCGCTTACTGCCTTATTACTGCTGGCCTGTTCCGGTGCGGATGATCCGCAAAAAAATGCAGACAGTGAGTCAGCACAAGCCATCAAGGTCAAGGTCACTCAACCGATCCCAGTGAATGAGGCCGATCGTTGGCACCTGGTGGCCGATGTGGTGCCGGAAAAACTGTCGGCCTTGAGTTTTCAGGTGCCCGGCCAAATAAAGCAGCGGCTGGTCGAACCTGGCGATGCGGTTCGCAAAGACCAGGTGCTAATGGTACTGGATGACACGGATTTGCAATTGAAGCTGAAAGCCTTGCAGGCGCAGTTGACCGCCGCCGAGTCGGATCTGGTGCTGGCACGCAAGGAATGGCAACGGATCAAAAAACTGTTTGCCAAAAAGCTGGTGTCCCAGGATGCCGTGGATAACGCGCAAAATCGCCTGAATAACGTCAAGGCCAAGGTGGACGCACTGCGCTGGCAGCTGAAACAGATCCAGCGTCAGCTGGAATACACGCGCCTCAAGGCGCCGGAAGACGGAGTGATTATTTCGCTGCTGGCCGAAGTTGGCGCGGTGGTGGCGGCCGGTCACCCGGTACTCAATGCCCAGATCGGCCCGCGGGTTGAATTTGCCATGGGTATTCCTGCTGCCCGGTTGCACGATCTGCCAGAGCAGGCCATGGCGCAGGTGGCAGGCCAGGACATTCCGGTGCAGCGCCGTTACCTGTCGCCCCAGGCTGACCCGGTCACCCGCACCTGGCCGGCCCGTTACGCGGTGATGGATGCTCAAGCGTTGCCGGTTGCCTTGATACCGGGGGATTTTGCCCAACTGTGGTTCAGTCAACCTGTCAGGGAGCCGCTGCTTAAGGTGCCGGTTTCGGCTGTGTTCGCGGAAAACGGCCAGCATTACGTGTGGCGAGTTGATGCCAACAGCAACTCGCCCACCGTGCACCGGGTGGAAGTCACGCTGGTCAGAAGCTTCCCCGCCTTTGTCTGGATTCGTGGTCCGCTTTCACCCGATGACCGCATAGTGGCCATGGGTGCGCATTTGTTGAGTGATGGCCA
>WGBZ01000347.1 GCA_015494035.1 Lysobacterales bacterium
AAATAAAAATATCGGTATCGCCATAATACGGCTGCAAGCCCGACTGCTCAAAATCCGTGCTGGCCCCGGCCGCCGTTTCAAGGCAACGCACGCTGGTGGTGCCCACCGCCACCACCCGTTTACCGGCCGCCCGCGTGGCATTAACCTTGTCACAGGATGCTTGGGAGACCTGTAGCCATTCCTTGTGCATGCGATGCTGGCGAATGTCTTCACTTTTCACCGGCTGGAACGTGCCAGCGCCCACGTGCAGGGTCACAAAGGCACATTGGATGCCCCGGGACTGCAGTTGACACAACAGAGCATCATCAAAATGCAGGCCCGCTGTGGGCGCGGCCACTGCACCGCTCTGGCGGGAATAGACGGTTTGATAACGGGCCTTGTCTTGCGCATCATCCGGGCGTTGAATATAGGGCGGCAAAGGCATGTGGCCATGCTGCTGGGCGTATTCGAGCAAGGTTTCATTCCCGCGCCATTCCAGCAACCAGAACATGCCCTGCCGACCGGTCAGCACCGCTTTTGGCGGGGTGTCACCTTCACCAAAAAACAGCTCAGACCCCAGCGCGGGCGTCTTGCTGGCCTTGAGCATGACCTTGGCCGTGCGATCACCCAGAATGCGTTCGATAAAAACCTCGACCTTGCCGCCTGTGGGCTTGCGCGCAAACACCCGTGCCGGAATCACCCGCGTGTCATTAAAAACCAGCAAATCGCCGCTTTCAAGGAAATCAGGTAACTCCGTGAACACCGAGTCCTGGAACGTGCCGGTGTTTTTGTCCACCACCAACAGGCGGCTGTCCGGTCGTTGTGGCAAGGGGTTTTGAGCGATCAGTTCACTGGGCAGCTCGTAATGAAAATCGGATTTCTTCATGGGCTGGATTCACCCGCCATGGGGTTGTTCACTGCCGTTTAACCGGAAACCACAGGTGCTGTACGCGTTCGCTTTGGCCTTTTTCTTGCGGGGCATAAACGAGGCAGATCTTGGCCTTTTCACCCACCTGGAAATCCTTCTCCGGCTGCATCAGCATAATGTGCAGGCCGCCGGGTTTGAACTGCACGGTCTGCCCCGGCTTAAGGACGATTTCAGGCTGGTGACGCATTCTGGCCATGCCATCAACAATCACGGTTTTATGAATCTCGGCCATGCCAAAATCCGGCGCCCAGGCCCCGGTCAATACCTGAGTCTTGCCAGTGTCATTGGTCAATGTGCCGTAGGCTGCCAGCATGCCCGCACCCGGAGGTGCTGCCCGCAACCACAAATCCGTGGCTTTGGGAAATGCCTCACCGGCCGGGGTTTCAGCCAGGGTCACGCTGGTCCATAGGCCAAGCACCACGGCCAGAAATGCGAGTTGAAACATTGGTTTTCTTTTGTTCATGAACTATTCTCTCCTGAGTACATCGAACCAGTAGCAACCTGCAGTGAAGTCAGGTTGCCGCCACACGGCCAACCCATCACCATCCAGGAGGCTCGCCATGCCAACACCATTTATTCATTTTCTTGCGACTGTGGGCATTATGATGATTATGACAACAAATACAAGCGCCGCCGATACGGATACCGGAACCGACTCGGCCATCACCATTTATTCCACCGCCGCGCCTGGCGCCATTGACATCAGCCGTTATCAGGGCAACCCCTACGGCAACCCTTCGGTGCCCGGTTATGCCATGATAAAACAGGAACGGGTGGTGCCGCTGAAAAAAGGACGCAGCGAGTTGAAGTTCAGCGATGTCACAGCCGGCATCGACCCCACCACGGTGCATTTTTCCACGCCGGGCCACCCTGGCATCGCCCGGGTTCTGGATCAGAACTATCAGTTCGACATCGTCAGCACGCAAAAGTTGATGAACCGCTATCTGGGTCAGAAAGTCCGCGTTTCCTTCACCAGCGGCAATGAAAGCGGTTGGCTGAGCGGCACCCTGCTGGGCACCAATGGCGGGCTGATCCTCCAGAAAGACAGCGGCGAAGTGGTGACCCTCCAGCAATGGGACTCGGTCAATTTCCCATCCCTGCCCGGCGGCTTGCTAACCCGCCCCACCCTGGTCTGGTTGCTGAATGCTGACCGCTCAGGCCCGGAAAAAATCCGCGTCACCTACCAGAGCACCGGCATGACCTGGTGGGCCGATTACAACATTGTGCTGGACGAAAGCGATGGTGATAACCGCTGCCGTATGGACCTGTCCGCCTGGGTCAGCCTCATCAACCAGTCCGGAGCCGATTTTGACAACACCCGACTAAAACTGATTGCCGGAGACGTACACCGCGCTGCGCCGGCGCCGGTGCCACGGCGCATGATGGTCAAGTCCATGGCCGAAGGCGCCGTGGCGGCCGATGAGGGCTTCCAGGAAAAGTCCCTGTTCGAATACCACCTGTACACCTTGCCCAGGCGCGTGGACTTGCCCAACAACTCCACCAAGCAGATCGAACTGTTTCCGGCGGTGAACCGGGTCAACTGTGAAAAAGAGCTGGTCTTTAATGGCGGCGGCCGCTTCGGTGGCTATTACGGGTCGGCACCCAACACCGGCACGCACTACAACCGCCACTACAAAGGCAAGGTTGAAGCGTTTGTGAGCTTCAAAAACGACAAAAAAAATGGCCTGGGCATTCCCATGCCTGCCGGCCGCATCCGCGTCAGTCAGCTGGACAAGGCCGATAATTCGCTGGAATTTATCGGTGAAGACATCATTGATCACACGCCTCGAAACGAAACCGTCACCATCAAACTTGGGAACGCCTTTGACGTGGTGGGCGAGCGCACGCAAACGGATATCCAGGTGGACACCAAGGCCCGTCGCCTGGTGGAAAGTTTTGCCATCACCTTGCGCAACCAGAAGGACAAGCCAGTGAAGGCCAAGGTGATCGAGCCGCTGTACCGGTGGCATCAATGGAAGATACTCAAAGCCTCTCATCAATACACCAAGCTCGACGCCTCACACATTGCATTTGAAGTGACGATTCCGCCGGAGGGTGAAAAGAAAATCAGCTACACCGTGCGTTATGACTGGTAAACCCTGACTGGGAACAGAGCATACAAGCCCGGCAGTGCGCCGGGCTTTTCAATTTTCACGGCCCGGAATAGACCCCGGAATAGACCCCGGAATAGACCCGGGAATAGACCCGGGAATAGACCCGGGAATAGACCCGGGAATAGACCCTTGAACAATGGCTAAGCGCACCC
>WGBZ01000348.1 GCA_015494035.1 Lysobacterales bacterium
GTGTATAAGAGACAGGCTTTAGTTCGCTGGCCGGGTCTTCGGTGACCCGGTAAATGACGCGGGCGAAGGCCACCGAGTCGGCGTCGTGAAAATGCGGGTTCTTTTCCAGCACAATTTTTTCCTGCGGCACCCACTCCAGCAGGCGATAAGCACCGTTGCTAATGGGTTTCCGCCCACCGGATTTGAGTGCCGTGCTGGTGAGGGCCGCGGGATGTAGCGGGCAAAACAGGGGCAGGCTCAATAATTCCGGCAAGCCGGCTTCCGGTCGGTTCAGGCGCACACGCAAATGGCGATCATCCACGGCAGTTACGCCCAAACGACTGGCCGCTAGCTGGCCGCGCCGTATGGCTTCGGCATTTTCAATCACATCAAACAGCCCGGCCTGGTGCGCCTGGGTCCGGGGCGCGACGGCGGCGCGCCAGGCGGCGACAAAATCTGCGGCGCGCACGGGTGAACCGTCCTCCCAGCGGGCGTCCGGGCGCAGGGTGAAATCCCATTGCCGGCCATCGTCACTGATGCGCCAGCTGCTGGCCACGCCCGGGGCCGGTTTCCCGCTGGCGGCCACCGTCAACAGCCCTTCACAGACATCGCGCAGAATGTTCTGGCTGCCCAGCCCCTGGGCCTGGTGCGGGTGCAGGGAGTCCGGCTCGGCGCCATTGCCGCGATTAAGCACCGTCGGGGTGGGATTGGCGCTGGCGCACAGGCTAAGGCTGACCAGCAGACCGGTCAGCCACGCAAGGGATTTTGATCGAAGGGGGTTTTTCATGCACGATCCAGGGGCGGAAACGGGTCTGGCAACAATGATACACTACGCTTCTGTTTAAGCCACCTGAAAATGCCGCTGTGAAAAATGCCGCCGTGATTGAAAACAAAAGCCAGCTGGTGGAATACCTGGCCGCTGGCTGCAAGCCCGAAAGCGAATGGAAAGTGGGCACCGAACACGAAAAATTCGGCTTCCGCTGGTCAGATTATTCCCCACTGGATTACGACAGCGACGGTGGAATTCGCGATATTCTGGCAGGCTTGCGGGACAATCATGGCTGGCAGGCGGTGGAAGAAGACGGTTTTCTGATCGCCCTCAAGCGCGATGGTGCGTCCATCACCCTGGAACCCGGTGGCCAATTGGAACTGTCCGGTGCGCCCCTGGCCACCATTCACGAAACCTGTCGCGAAACCAATCAGCACCTGCGCGAAGTGCGGTCAGTGGCTGACCCGCTGGGCAGCGGCTTTCTGGGCATGGGGTTTCACCCCACCGCCACGCTGGACGAGATTCCGTGGATGCCCAAGGGCCGTTATCAGGTCATGCGCCGCTATATGCCCAAGGTGGGGCGGCTGGGGCTGGACATGATGAAACGCACCTGCACCATTCAGGCCAACCTGGACTTTGGTTCCGAGGCCGATATGGTCAAGAAATTCCGTGTTTCGCTGGCCTTGCAGCCGGTGGCCACGGCCTTGTTCGCTAATTCACCGTTCAAGGAAGGCCGTTACAACGGCTTTCTCAGCTATCGCTCCCACATCTGGACCGACACCGACCCGGACCGTTGCGGCATTCTGCCGTTTGTGTTCGAGGATGGCATGAGCTTTGAGCGTTACGTGGACTACATGCTGGACGTGCCCATGTATTTTGTCTATCGCGATGGCAAATACCTGGACGCCAGTGGTAAATCGTTCCGGGATTTCATGGCCGGTAAACTGGATGTGCTGCCGGGCGAACTGCCCACCATAGGCGATTGGGAAGACCACCTGACCACGGCTTTTCCCGAGGTGCGGCTAAAGCAGTTTCTGGAAATGCGCGGTGCCGATGGTGGCCCGTGGCGGCGCATTTGTGCGCTACCGGCCTTCTGGGTGGGCTTGCTGTATCACCAGGACTCGCTGGATCAGGCCTGGGAGCTGGTGCGCAACTGGCGCCTGGAAGAACACCAGTACCTGCGCGATCAAGTGCCGCGCTACGGGTTATGCACGCCGTTTCGGGGCGGCATTGTGCGCGATCTGGCGTTGCGTGTACTGGATTTGTCCCGGCAGGGCCTACAGGCCCGGGCGCGCCTGAACGAGCGCGGCGAGGACGAAAGCAAATACCTTGATACGCTGCAGATTATTGCCGACACCGATACCACGCCGGCGGAACGCAAAGTGGGCAAGTATTACTCCGTATGGGAGAAAAACCTGGACCACCTGTTTGAGATTTTTGCCTATTGAACCCGCTTTCGGGGTTTATTTCTGCCACACAAACAAGCGCATGGGAGGGAAATTGCGCACTTCCTTTTTCTTGAACACCGGCTGGCCGAAGACGGGCGTGGCCAGTCGACTGACGTGATCCCGCAACTGGTAGGCGACAAAGGTGCCGCCATCACACAAGCTGTCGTAAATGGACTGCATGACCGCTTGACCGATGCCATCGGGCAAGCGGTCATGCAG
>WGBZ01000349.1 GCA_015494035.1 Lysobacterales bacterium
AAACTGCCTCAACATCCGAAGTCAAAGGCGCATCCAACGGGCGGTGATTTATGGCATGATCGCCAACAATATTCAGTACCGGTGAAAAAGCGCGCCGGGCATTGTGCAGGTTGGCCAGCCCATTGGCCAAGCCCGGCCCCAAATGCAACAAGGTGCAGGCCGGTTTGCCAGCCATACGGCCATATCCGTCGGCCGCGCCGGTGGCAACGCCTTCGAACAGGCACAGAACGGATTTCATACCCTCTACCCTGTCCAGCGCGGCCACCATATGCATTTCGGACGTACCGGGATTGGTGAAACATAAATCAACCCCCTGATTAATCAGGGTTCTTACCATGCTTTCTGCTGCGAACATTTGCTTATCCTTATGAAGAGATACGTCGTTGTACGTGCCCGGCACTGATATGCGCAAGGCTGGGACAGCCCATTAGTGCCATCGTGCGCTCAAATTCTTCTGAAAATATTTTCAAAACCCGCGCCACCCCGTCTTCCCCGCCGGCAGCCAGTCCATAAAGAAATGGTCGGCCAATCGAACAGGCATTGGCCCCCAATGCCAACGCCTTTACGATATGCGATCCACGGCGCACCCCCCCATCAACCACCAGTTCCAGACGATCCCCGACGGCCTCGCGAATGGGCGCCACCATATCAATCGGGGCGGGGGCGCCATCCAATTGTCGCCCCCCATGATTAGAGATCATCACGGCGCAGGCCCCAATATCGCGAGCGCGGATCGCATCTTCAGGGGTCATGATTCCCTTGATTACAAACGGGCCCCCCCATTCCCTGGCAATACGTTTGGCATCTTCCCAATTCAGGGTTTGATCAAAGCGGGCATCAATATAGGCAGCAGAACCGCCGCCGGCGGTTTTAACTTGCGATTCAATCCAGTCCGCCACGTTCTCCATGCGTATTTTGCCTGATCGCATATTGCCCAACACCCATTGTGGATGCATGGCTATGCTAAGCAGGCTGGCCAGCGTAAATTTTGGCGGAACGGACATGCCTGTCACCAGATCCCGTTCCCGATTGCCGCCCACCGGTGTATCCACCGTCAGGCACAGGGCATCAAACTTGGCGGCCTTGGCACGTGAAATCAAATCTCTGGTCAGGCCGGGATCCTTGAAAACATAGAGCTGAAAAAGCTTTGGCCCATCGGTACTCGCTGCGAAGTCTTCGATTTTGGTCGTACCAACCGTGGAAAGCGAAACCATAAGTCCGGCATCGGCGCCGGCACGCGCCACGGCAAGTTCTTTATCGGGGTGGAACATTTTCGTTCCACCAGTGGGGGACAATAACAATGGCATGGACATAGGTTGTCCAAATAGCGTGGTTTTGGTGTCGATCTTGCTGACATCAACCAGGGTATTTGGCAATAATTCATACCCATCAAAGGCATGGGAGTTATTGGCCATTGTCCATTCATCATCGGCACCGCCATCCAGATAATGAAACATGGGTGATGGTAATGCCCGCCTGGCAAGGTCACGAAAATCGCGGGCATTGTGACAATTTTTAAGAGACATATGATTCCAGCCAAATGCATTCCATATGCACACTTTGCAGGCTTGTTATCATTTTAGCAAATCGAAAAAAACGTCTATTTGCGTTATTCCGATGGAAATCGGAATCCAGGAGGTCGGCTGTACTGGACCGCGATTTTCATCGGGGTGACGATTGCCCAAAAGAAAAGGGGCGACCAAAAGGCCGCCCCAAATCTTTAAACGATATAAGTCTGGTAGGACTTAGTCGTCCGAACCGGCTGTGGTGTTCGCACCGCCACCGAAGGTGGAGAGCACGTCACCGCGCAGCATCAGACGGTCAACGTCTGCAGGCCCAGGTGAGAAGAAGAAGAACTTCACATCCGCGCGGCCAAAGCCTGGGTTAAGAGCGTCCAGAGCAATGCTGTCAACCTGACCTTCGCCATTGGCAGTTGTCAGTGTCAGCGGGAAGGTACCATTCGCACCAGTGCTGGAATTCGAGAAAGTAACCTCGCCTTCTGTTGTGTTAGCCACAGCACCTGTGAAACGGAAGATATTACGTGATGCTTTGCTGGCATCGCCAACCCAGTCAAACGGACCGAAGGACTGGCCATCACGTGTGATAGAGCCCAGAGCGCCGCTTGCAAAGGCTTCGCTAGAAATCAGGTTCTGAGCGCTAGCCGTAGACGTTGCGTTAAAGGTAAGTGTGGAGCTGCCTACAGAAACGGCCTGCTCTTTAATCACTGGCAGAGTACCAGTACCACCACCGACATTCACTTTGATGCTGTCAGCAGTACCGTCCAGCAGTTTACCCAGGTTCGTGGTAACCACGAATGGGAAGGAGTTACCAACGGGGGTAGAAACCGTTTGTGTAGTGGAACCACCGAAATCAACGGTAACAGAGTCAATGCCTGTTGCATCAACAAAATCAACTGAGAACTCGGCTTTGGCAACATCACCAGCCACCAGAGAGCCACCACCGGCAACGTCATCCTGTGGAGTCGCGTCGATAGAAGCGTTGATGGTACCCAGAGTAGCAGAGGTGCCAGGAGCCGTTTTAAACAGTGTGTAACCAGAAGCCACACCCAGCAGATCAGGAGTACCAGCGGCTACGCCAAGACCAGTGCCTGAGCTGTTGAACGCGCTACTGCACAACACAACATTGTCTGAGGCAGAAGCAGAACCGCCACCAACACCGGCATTTGTCAGTTGATTAACAAAGGAGATGGAAATCGGGGCAGGAGAGGAACAGGCATCTGGGCCAATATTCAACGGCAACTTCATGTTGACTTGATTTGTAGCACCAATGGTTGTCACCACAAGAACAACTTGTTGCGAGCCAGCACCACCGCCGGATTGAATAGCAATTGCACCGTAGTCATCAGCGTTGTTTGCAACGGTATCGACATTGTTAGGAAAGTCGGTCGCAAGCGTAGAAGACAGGATGTTTTGCGAGAACGTCACACCAGCCGGAAGATTGATAGTCAGCAGGAAGTTACCTGCACCACCAGTGTCAGCAGTTGTGAAAGCAGCCTGAAAACCAAAGGTGCTGGTCAATGGAGTGCCGGTTGTATTGGACAGGTCCAGCTCGCTAGCGATCGTAGGAATCGCAGAAACGGTAGCACCAGGTGTCGCGCTATAATCCACGGTCAGCGTGGCGTGAGCAGATGTAGCTGCTGCGGCCGCGATCGCCGTTGTTGTTAGAAGTTTTTTGATATTCATGAGTGTTTCCAATCATTAAAAGGTTTACGTGTAATCACTGGGCACACCAGAATTGGAGGGCCGTAGCTATGTTCACTCTATTGTATCTAGGGCACCCTCTAAAACCTCAGCCCCCCGGAATACGTCAAGCAAGGTCAGTTTTACAGTTGGCCGAGGCACGCTGTCAACTGTTTTGATAAAAAACTTGCGTACTTTGGGCTGTTTTTGCGCAATTGCCGTAAAACATTGCGTTAAAAGGCGTTGCTCATGTTTTATTAACCTTTTTTTCCCCTCATGAGCGAGCTTTACCACCGACATTATGTTGCACGCGTGCCACAGGGTTAACGCATTCTGTATGCCACTTTATTAGGCCCTGATTCAATAAAACGTGTTTAGGCAAGGCGAGAATATTTGGGGCAGGTCGCCATATTG
>WGBZ01000350.1 GCA_015494035.1 Lysobacterales bacterium
ACCTGGGCCGGTCAATAGCTCGCCACGCCGATTTCCACCAATCGCTGGTGGAGAAAATCACGCGCGGTGATGTCGTCGTATTTGCGCCCTGCGCCCACACAGGATGGAATGCAACCGAGCACCGCGTCGGGATGCGGGTGGCAGAAGAACGGCATGGAATAGCGGGCAGAGGTACTGTTATCCGGATTTACCACGCGGTGAGTGGTGGCGGGAATCACCTCGTTGGTGATGCGCGACAGCATGTCGCCGGAATCCACCACAATCTGCCCCGGCGTGCTGTCAACTTTCAGCCATTGGCCGTCGCGATCCAGCAGTTCCAGTCCGGAGTCAGTGGCGCCCACCAGCAGGGTGATGAGGTTGATGTCTTCGTGAGCCGCGGCACGCACCGAGTTTTCCAGGTTGAATTCCTTGATGGGTGGGTAATGAATGTTTCGCAGAATCGAATTGCCATCCCGGGTCAGGTCTTCAAAATAACCCTGGGGCACATCCAGGGCCGGGGCCAGTGCGGTAAAAATCGTGCGCGCGGTGCGGTCCAGTTGGTCGTACAGGGCCAGCGCCACGTCCTTGAAGCCGGGAATTTCCTCTGGCCAGACGTTATCCGGGTATTCGCCCCGCAAGCGATGGCCCGGCGGCAATTCGCGGCCCACGTGATAGTATTCTTTCAAATCGGGATTGGGGTTGTCCTTGGCGTGTTCCACCAGCTTGGGCACGTAGCCACGCTGGCCACCGTTTTTCATGTCATATTTCTGTTTAACTTCACTGGGCAAGTCATAGAAATCCTTGAATTTTTCGTAAGCGGCATCCACCAGAGAAAAGTCAAAATCGTGGGGATTCAGGACAATAAAGCCGTAATCCACCAGGCCCGAATAGAAGTTGTCAATAAAACGCTGCTTTTCCAGTTCGGTGCCTTCAGTCAGGTCAATCAGGTTTAACTCGGGGACTTTGCGTGGTTCTGTCATGGGTATCACCGGGTTTTGTTGAGAACAAGTTTCACGGGCTGTTTCAGCCCACGGGTCTGGACGGTGGCTTCCGTGGCTTCGATATCGCCGGGTTGGGGCATGGCATTGCCACTGAAACTGATTCGGGCGCCGACTTTAACCTGATCAAAGCCCGACAGCCGACGGTTTGGTTGCAGGCTGTTTTGATCCGTCAGCGTCACAGTGACCGGAAAGCCATTGGCGTTACCGCGCACCACGGCAATGGGCATGGGCATACCAGCGGTGGGTTTGGCGTACACATACAGCACCGCGGGTTTGTCGCCAAGGTGGGCTTTCATGCCCGGACTGATGTCAATACGCACAGGAATGGCAGCGGCTTCGGTGGTTTCCGCTTCGTTTGATTCTTGCCCACTGGCCGGGCTTTGTAGCGGAGGCTTGCCTTGCTGTTGGCGCACGCGGTCAATCTGGGCGCTAAGCTGCTCCGCCACACGCGGGTTATCCACCAGGGTCAGCAGGTGGGTCCAGAGTTTTTCGGCCTGCTCCGGCTGGTTTTTTTCAAACGCATTCATGCCCATGAGCCAGAGCGCTTTCTGGTTGTCCGGGTCCAGTTCCAGCGCCCGTTGCAGGAGTTTTTCCGGCTCGCCACGAAAATTACCCTGACCGGCGGCAAAGGCCTTGGCTTCGGCCAGAGAGGCCAGCACCCAGGAGTTATCCGGTTGCAGTTGGCGCGCTTTCTCATACGCCTTGACCGCTTCGTCGTATTTTTTCAGCGCCATCATGCTGCGGCCATACAGCAACCAGTTGTCCAGGTTTTGCGGGTCGTTTTTGATGCGTTTTTGTAGCGCAGCGACAGCCGTTTGCATGTCCGGCGGCGCGCTCGACGGGCCTGAAGTGGTTGTCTGGCTGGTGGCTGTGCTGGCGGGGTTGACGAAGGCAGAGGTGGCTTCCGGCGAACCAATTTTATGGTACAAAAATAAACCACCCAGGGCAATCACCAGCGCTGGCACCCACCAGGCACGCGTGTCGCTGTGGCTGCTTTGCGTGATGGCTTCGGCCAGTTGTTGTTGCAGCTGCTGGCGTTTGGCCGCAGGCAGGTCTTTGGCCTTGAGGGCGTCGGTGAGGGTGCGGATGGCCAGTCGCTTGTGTTGGTCGGCGCGGCGGGCAAACCACCACAACAGCGCCCCAACCGGAATCAGCAGGGCAATCAGAATGGCATAAAAACTGTTCATGAGCGGTGTTTCTCCCTATCAGCCGCAGGCGAGGGTGCAGTGGTTTTAGTGTCGCCATTGTCAGCGGGTTTCTGGCCAGAGCGACGAATGGAGCGCAGCAGCGCAAAGGCGCCAACAAACAGCATGAGAAATGGCAATGTCCAGAGCACAATGGTGTCAGCCCGCACTGGTGGGTTGTAACGCACGAAATCGCCATAACGCTGAACCAGATAGGCGGTGATCTCCTCGCCGCTTTTGCCCTGTTTGATGAATTCCGCCACCTCATTGCGCAGATCGCGGGCCAGGTCGGCATCGGAATCGGCAATATTCTGGTTCTGGCACACCAGGCAACGCAGTTCTTCGGTGAGTTGCCGATACAGGGCTTCCTGTTCGGGGCTTTCAAACTGGTGTACGTCGATGGCTACTGCCGTTGATGCCAGCAACCACAGGCTGAGGATGGTCAGGCCCAGTCGAGTCAGACGTGATGGTTTGTTATTCAGGCTTAAAATACGGGGAAACGCCGTCATTGGCCGGCCTCCATTTTACGAATCAGGGGCAGCAGTTCGTTCTGAACCACCTGTGGGGTGATTTCACCCACCACCTTGTGACGGATGATGCCTTTCTGGTCGATGACAAAGGACTCGGGTGCGCCATAAACGCCAAAATCAATGGCGGTACGGCCTTCGTAATCCACCAGCACGTCCCGGTAAGGGTCACCAAACCGCTGTAGCCAGGCTTTGGCGTTTTCGGGTTCATCCTTCCAGTTCAGTCCATACACCGGGATGATGCCCGAGCGCGCGACTTCCGTCACCATGGGGTGTTCCACCCGGCAGGACGGACACCAGCTGCCCCAGACATTAAGCAGGTAATACTGCCCCAGCAGGTCACCTTTGCGAATCACCCGGTCGGGCTGATGCAGGGAAGGCAGAGCAAATTCCGGCGCCGGTTTGCCAATCAACGGGGACGGAATCAGTCGCGGGTTTTTGCCAATGCCGCTCATCAGCAGAAGCACAAAAGCGACGAAAACCACCAGCGGCAAAACGGCTTTGATGAACACAGAGCGGGAACGTTTCATGCGTTGACCTCCGTGACCTTGTCGTCAGGCGTGCCGCTGTTTTTTTCCAGCCACTGGCTGGCCAAATGACTTTTTTCCGCCTCGGCATGGCGTTTGTAGCGGCGATCCGTGGCCGCCAGCAGACCACCGAGCATCATCAGCAGGCCGCCGCCCCACATCCAGCGGATAAATGGCTTGATGTAAATACGCACCGACCAGCCACCCTGGTCATTCAGTTGTTCGCCCAGAGAAATGTAGAGGTCCCGGGTCAGTCCAGGATCAATGGCCGCTTCGGTCATGGGTTTGCGCTGGCGCGGGTATTCGCGTTTTTGCGGGTGTAAAACAGTCACCAGCTTGTCGCCCTGAAAGACTTTGAAAGTCCCTTCTTCGGCAATGTAGTTTTCAACCCGCTTACGCTGCACGCCCTCAAAGGCAAAGGTGTAGCCTTTGAAGGTGGCGCTTTCGCCCGGATTCATCAGCAGGTCTTTTTCGAAATCGGTGTGTTCGGTCATGGACACCCCGAAGACGAAAAAGGCCACGCCCAAATGGGCCAGGTGCATGCCCAAGCGGCCCCGGGTCAGGCGGCCCTTTTCGGTCAGCAGCGCATAGAGGGTGTTGACCAGCAGCCAGATACCGCCGTAGACACCGGCCAGCGCCTTGAGTGGCAGTGGCCTGAGAAACCACCAGACGATGATGGTGAGCACGGTGGTGAGCAGGAACAGGGGGGTCAGTTGACGTACCACGCGGGCAAAGGAATCGCGGTGCCAGCGCATCATCACGCCGATGGGCAACAATACCACCATGGGCACCATAATGAGGAAAAACATCAGGCCGAAGTAGGGCGGGCCAATGGAGATTTTTTTGCCGAAGGCATCAAACAGCAGGGGAAACAGGGTGCCCAGTAGCACTGTGAAGGTGGCCACCAGAAAAATCAGCGAATTGGCCAGCAACAGGGTTTCGCGGGAACTGAGTTCAAAGCCGGGCTCTGAACGGATTTTGTGCGCGCGCAGGGCATACAGCAACAGGCCACCGCCGGTGTAGAAGCCCAGCAGGGCCAGCACAAAAATGCCGCGTTTGGGATCACTGGCAAAAGCATGCACCGAGGTCAGAATACCGGAACGAACCAGAAACGTGCCCAGCACACTGAGACTGAAAGCCAGAATGGACAGCAGTACCGTCCAGCCACGAAACGCGTTTCTCCGTTCGCTGACGGCCTGCACGTGGATCAAGGCCGTGGCGGCCAGCCAGGGCATAAAGGAGGCATTTTCCACCGGGTCCCAGAACCACCAGCCACCCCAGCCCAGTTCGTAATAGGCCCACCAGCTGCCCAGCACAATGCCCATGGTCAGAAAAGCCCAGGCCGCATTGGTCCACGGGCGCGACCAACGTATCCATTTTTCGTCCAGATCGCCGCCCAGCAGCGCCGCAATGGCGATGGCATAGGGAACGGACAGGCCCACGTAACCGGCATATAGAATGGGTGGGTGAATAATCAGGCCAATGTCCTGCAACAGGGGATTCAGGTCTACGCCTTCGGCGGGAATGGGGAACAGGCGCTCAAATGGGTTGGAGGCAAACACCACGAAGGCCAGAAAACCCAGCGACACCCAGCCCAGCACTGCCAGCACACGGGCAATGCGGTCATGACTGAGGGAGTGGCTGAAACGCGCCACCAGCGCCACCCAGACAGTCTGGATGGTGACCCACAGCAACATGGAACCTTCGTGCGCGCCCCACACGGCCGAGATGCGGTACCGTAACGGCAACAGGGAATTGGAATTTCGCCAGACATAAGCGACAGAAAAATCCTGCACCACAAACAGCCACACCAGGGTCAGAAACGCGCCGAAAACCAGCACAAACTGCAGGTAAGCCAAGGGGCGCGCCAGCAACATCCAGTCATCGCGCTTGAAAAAATAGCCCAGCAGGGGAATGATGCTCAGGCACAAGGCCGTAAGCAGGGCCAAACCAAGTAGGAATTGTCCGATTTCTGCCAGCATGGCGTCAGGTCTCGTTCAGGGTTTTTGGGGCGCCGGAGCGGTTTCGCCGGCCGGCTTTTGCTTCAAGCTGGCGGCCACTTCCGGAGGCATGTAGTTTTCGTCGTGCTTGGCCAGGATTTCCTCGGCCTTAAAGGTGCCATCCGTCCCCATGCGGCCAATGGCGATAACGCCCTGGCCTTCGCGGAACAGATCCGGCAGGATGCCTTCGTAATGCACGGGCACTTCCTTGGCGTAGTCGGTGATCACGAAGTCCACTTTCAGGCTGTCACCGGCCTTATGAAAGGTGCCTTCCTTGACCATGCCGCCAATGCGGAAATTGCGCTGTTGGGGAAAGTTGCCCTCGGCAATATCCGACGGGCTTTTGTAATACAGGATGTTTTCGCGAAAAGCTGACATCATGAGGGCCGTGGCCGCGGCCACACCCAGCAGGATCAGCAGGGTAATCATCAGGCGTTTCTTGCGTTTGGGAGTCATTGTGTGTGCTCGCTTGGTTCAATGGGGTGAACGGTGTGACCGTTCAGGCCTGCGGTCGGTTCCGCCGCTGTTTTTTTCGTTGCTGCTGGCGTCGCTGCAGGGACAACAGCTGGCGGCACAACTGTTTTTGTCGGCGTTTCAGCGAAATCATGTCCCAGCCAATCAAGGCAAGGAAAAGCGCCACTGAGCTCCAGACGTAAACACCGTATTTGCCCATGTCGAGAAATTCAGGCATTTTGACACTCCTGTTCAATCACCTTTTGCACCCAGACGGTGTGTTTTTCAGTTTCCAACAACAACAGTCGCGCCCGCTTGAGCACCGAATAGCCGTAATAGAGTTTGGTGCCGATGGCCATGATCAGCCAGCCGCGCAGCATGCTCCAGGGAATGTGTTGTTGGCCAAACAGACTGACGGTGGAGGCCTGATGAATGGTGGACCACCATTGCACGGAAAAATGAATAATGGGCAGATTGACCAGGCCGATCACCGCCACCAGCGCAGCCACACGCGCGCCCTTGCGCGGGTCGTCGTAGGCATTATAGGTGGCCATCACGCCAATGTAGAGAAACAGCAGGATCAGCTCGGAGGTCATGCGCGCGTCCCAGTCCCACCAGGTGCCCCACATGGGTTTGCCCCAGAGTGAGCCGGTCACCAGCGCCAGCAGGGTAAAGATGGCGCCAATGGGGGCCGAGGCAATGAGGATGGCTTCGGCCACTTTCATGCGCCAGACCAGCGCCATGAAACCGGAAATACCCATCACCAGGTAGATAAACATGGACATCCAGGCGGCTGGCACGTGGATGTAGGAAATTTTGAAACTTTCGCGTTGCTGGTAGTCAATGGGTGCCACAAACAGGCCGTCGTACAGCCCCCACAGCATCAGCAACACACCGGCCCAGAACAGCCACGGCAACCATTTGCCGGTGATGCGGTAAAACGTCGGCGGTGAACCCAGTTGGTGGTACAGCTTGACAAGGCGATTCATGCGGAATTATTCCAGATTGATTCGGATGGCGGTGGCCGCGGCAAAAGGCACCAGTGTCAGGGAAAAGACCAGAATGGCAGTCAGGGCCAGCAACTGCCCGGAAGCTGAGTTGCCCAGCGTGCTTTCCAGAATGGCGCTGGCGCCAAAGATAAGCACCGGGGCCAGCAAGGGCATGACCAGCACCGTCAGCAACAAACCGCCGTGGCGGAGGCTCATGGTCAGCGCCGAACCCATGGCGCCAATCAGACTAATGGTGGGTGTGCCCAGCAGCAGCGACCCCATCATCACCCCGAAAGCGGATTCCGGCAGGTGCATCAGGACGGCTATTATAGGCGAAAACACGGTTAAAGGTAAGCCGGTCAGCAACCAGTGGGCCGTGGCTTTGGCCAGCACCGAGGCCGGCAGGGGCACGGCTGAAAGGGCATAGGTTTCCAGTGAACCATCTTCGTGATCGACTTTGAAAATGTGATCCAGTGTCAACAGGCTGGCCAGCAAGGCCAGCACCCAGATGACCGCCGGGGCAATGGAAGCCAGGGTTTTGGCGCCGGCCCCCAGGCCCAGGGGAAACATGGTCACCACCAGTAGCTGAAACACCAACGGCTGATAGATTTGCGATTTTTGCCGCACACCCAGCAGCAGGTCGCGGCGGATCAAGGCCCACAGCACCGTGGCGGGCTTCACTGGAATCATGTCGTTAATGTGCCGGATCATGGCGTATCCGCCTTGGTTTCTGCTGTCTCCGGCATTTGCTCGTGCTCGTTATCGCCATCGCAAGCAGGTTCACCATCGTCCCAGGCACTGTGCAGTTCCAGCCGATGGGTGGCATAAGCTTGCATGTCCCGGTTGTCGTGAGCGGTGACCAGCAACAGGCCGCCGTCTTGCAAATGCGCCTGGATCCAACCCATCAGACAGTGGCAGCCGGCCACGTCCAGGTTGACAAAGGGTTCGTCCAGTATCCAGACCGGGGCCTTGACCAGTGGCAGTCTGGCCAGTGACAGGCGTTTTTTCTGCCCGGCTGATAAATTGCCCGCCAGGTGATGTTCGTATCCGGCCAGTCCGACGGCCTCCAACGCGTCCAACATGGCCTGGTGTGAAGCCCGGCGGCCATGCAAGCGGCTGGTAAAGTCCAGGTTTTCCAGACAGGTCAGGGCTTTTTTGTTGCCATCCTTGTGGCCGATGTAGCATAAACGCTGACGCCAGGGCGTCGGGTGGTCGCGCACGTCCATGTGATTGAAGTGCAACTGACCGTCGCTGTAATGCCGCAAGCCGGCCACGGCCTCCAGCAGGGTGGTTTTGCCAATGCCATTGGGCCCGGCCAACAACAGCGATTCACCAGCGCCCAGTGCGAAGGACACCGGTTGAAACAGCGCCGTGCCTTCGCGCTGGCATGTCAGGCCTTGGGCGCACAAACGCAGGCCATCGGCCAGCGGTGGGGCATCGGCGGTGGGGTGCGGGCTGTTTTCTGGTGAGGGTGGCATAGGATTCGGTACGGTTCCGTGCTGTTGTTTTGGTCAGGTCTCAGTACATCCAATCAGTTCACTCATTGGCTTTCCTGTGCGGGTCACAGGTGTTTCCCGGCGGCTGTTTCCAGCTGTTGGCGAAAGGCCTTATCGGTAATCAGTAACTTGGCCGGTTTTCCCGGTTCAGCCACCACAATGGCATTCTGACCAAACTCGACAACCAGGGTTTCCCAGAAATCCCGGCTTTCTGGCCACAGATCCTTTGGCAGGTAAACAAAAAAAACCGTGTTCGGCCGGCCATTGCCCGTTGGGGTGTCTTGCCACGGCTTTTTCAACTGCGGGCCATTTCATGGGTGTGGTCTCTATCTTTGGCCGGTTTTTTACCGCTCTGAGCCAGTTTTCGATGCGTTCTGCCAGGCGGCGGTTGGCCGCCTGGTTGGCCTCACTACTGCGTGGCTGCGAATGGGGATTTTCAGCCGTTAACCACAGTACCACCGTGTCCGAGGGCTCCATTTCCGGCGCCATTTCACCCACTTTCAGGCACAAGTGGTCATTATTAACCTGGCATCAATATAGGCGATACTCAGCCGCGATGCGCTGTTTGCCAGCAAGGCATCAACTCGCCGCTGTAGTCATTCTACAGCAAGAGTTGATAACGCAGTCTGGCGGACAGCGCATCGCGGCCTGCCTTTTTATATCAATGTGTTGGGGCTTCAAGCCTGCCCCGGCCCGGCGTTATCGCTTTTGCCAATGGAACAACCATTGGCTGCAAGCGATGCCTTGTTCCGAGGCAGGCTTGAAGCCCTGAGCATCACCTATATTGATGCCAGGTTAATAAAAT
>WGBZ01000351.1 GCA_015494035.1 Lysobacterales bacterium
GCCTAACAGCGCACACCCGCTTGCCCGTTTTTGCCCTGGGCGGCATGACAATGAAGGACCGGAAAACAGCGAAACGGCATGGCGGCCAGGGAGTGGCCGGCATTCGTCTGAAGCAAGAGTAAATTTATTAATTTCCTGGGTTATTGACCCTTGATCATGCGCAGCAGTGTGCGATCCTTGTCAATAAAATGGTGTTTCAGTGCTGCTATGGCGTGCAGGGCAATGCCAATGGCCAGGACAATCCAGACAATTTCATGCACTTCCTCGGCCGCTTCGGCCAGGTCCTTGCTTTTATTCACCAGCGTGGGCAGCTCAAACCAGCCAAACACGCTGACCGCGTAGCCATGCGCCTGGGAAAGGATGATTCCAGACAGGGCCTGAATGAAAATCAGCGCATACAGGGCCAGGTGCATCAATCGCGCCAACAGCCGTTCGCGCAGGTCAAGACTCAAGGGTTCCGGCACCGGGTTGGACAGGCGCCAGAACAGCCGGAAAATCAGGAGAATCAGTACTGTGGCGCCCAGTGATTTATGCCAAAAGTAGAGTTGGTTTTTCAACTCACCCTTGGGCAAGTCGGTCATGATCAGGCCCAGTATCATCAGGCCAATGATTAAAATGGCCATCAGCCAGTGCATGAGCCGGGCCACCAGGCCGTAACTGTCTTTGGTGTTTTTCAGCATGTACTCCTCCTTTTGGTGTGTTATGGAAACTCTGATCGAATCATGAACTCGCTTCTCACGCCTGAAATGTCCGATAACTGCGTTGAAGTCCTTGCCAATAACCCGCTATTGGCTGCGAACTTCTCCTTGTTCTCGAACATTTCCGACATAACCTGCTTCGTCCAGATTCAATCAGAGCTTCCTTAAGTCATTTTTTGCCTGTTTTGACTCAGGAATCTCTCTGTTCTGCCTTAACCTGGTCCCACAGTGTGTCCAGGGTGTCCAGCGCATAGCGGCCATTTTCTGATTTGTGTTGCCGGGCCTTTTTCTCCACCTGTCGAAAGCGTTTTTCGAATTTGTTGTTGGCCTGGCGCAAGGCCAGTTCCGGGTCCACGCCGATATGACGCGCCAGGTTGGTGATCACAAACAGCACGTCCCCAAGTTCATCCTGCATGCGGGCCTTGTCGCCACTGGCCATGGCTTCCTTCAGTTCGGCCACTTCCTCATCCAGTTTGTCAAAGACCGGGGCCACATCCGGCCAGTCAAAGCCGATGCTGGCTGCGCGTTTTTGCAGTTTTACCGCTCGCAACAAACCGGGCACATTGGCGGGGATGTCATCCAGCACACTGGCTTTGCCGGCGTGTTTGCGCTGTTCCCACGCGGCTGTCTGTTGCCGGGCCGTCAGCGGCGGGTGCTGCGGGTCGAAAACATGCGGGTGGCGCTGGACCATTTTTTCATTCAGCGCCTTCACCACATCGGCAAAAGAGAAATCCCCGCCTTCTGCGGCCATTTGTGAATGAAACACCACCTGAAACAGCAAATCGCCCAGTTCTTCTTTCAAGTGCGCCATGTCGCCGTCGGCAATGGCATCAGCCACTTCATAGGCTTCTTCCACGGTGTAGGGGGCAATGCTGGCGAAATCCTGTTGTTTGTCCCAGGGGCAGCCCTTGTGCGGGTCGCGTAAACGGGCCATGATCTCTAGCAACTGCGTGATGCCGGTTTCACGGGACTTGGCGCTGGCCGGTGAAACGCTTTCCGCCTGCGCCTGTTTTGGCTTCTTGTTGGGTGAGTTAGTCATGGTGCAGATCATAGCAAAGGATAGCTGCCATTTTCCCGCTAAGTGGGACAAAGCCTGCCCGTTGGGCGGGAAGACTGATCCAAGGTTTTCACGGCGGCAGGGTGATCAAAAACCATGCGCCGCCCAGTGTGGGGTGGCGGTCAAGGCGCAGTTCGCCGCCGTAGGCTTCAACGATATCGGCCACAATGGACAGGCCAATGCCATGGCCGCTGGCGGTGCCTTGTTCATCGCCGCGCACCCCGCGTTGCAGCAGCCTGTCCCGTTGCGCTGCGGGGATGCCGGGGCCGTCATCGGCCACGTCGATGCGCAAGCCGGTGCGCTTGCGGCCCGGGTGGGTCAGGGTACGGATTTCCAGTAGCACCTGGCGATCGCACCATTTGTAGGCATTTTCCAGCAGGTTGCCCAGCAGCTCCATCAGGTCGCCGTGTTCGCCAAAAAACTCGGCCCCCGGGGCCACGCGCGTGGTCAGCCGGACTTTTTTCCGCCGGTAGACCTTGTCCAGGGTGCGGGTAATCTGTTGCACCTTGTCGATGACCGGCACGCCACTGGTGAAGGTGCGGTGACCGGCCACCGCCGCCCGTTGCAACTGGTAGGCGACGATGTCGTCCATGTTGCGTACCTGTTCCTGTAACAGGCGCGCATCCACCGGGCCGGGTTTTTCCAGTTCGGCGTGTACCACCGCCAGCGGGGTTTTCAGGCTGTGGGCCAAATCGCCCAGGGTTTTGCGTTGGCGTTCGAGGTTGGTGCGTTCATTCTGCAACAGGTCGTTAACGCTTTGGGTCAGTCCGGACAGTTCACTGGGGTAGTCATCGCCCAGCCGGTCGCGGTGGCCGGTTTCCAGATGTTGCACGTCCTCGGTCAGGCGTTTTAATGGTCGCAGTGACCAACCCAGAATCAGGCCCTGCACGCCGATCAGGATAATGCTGGCAAACAGCAGCCAGGTCCACAGGTTGTGACGGAAATCCGCCAGCTCGCGGAAATAGCTGCTGGCGTCTTCGCTGATGCTGAGGGTAAAGGGGATTTCTTCGCCGGTATCGGTTTCCCACACCAGCCCGCGACGCAGGCGAAACAGCGGTTGACCCTCCGCATTACGCAGTAGTTCGAAGCGGGTTTCTCCGGCAGGCAACGGGGCCACGGCAGGCAAAGCCACACCCAGCAGGGAAGGCGATTGCCAGTGCTGGTTGCCGGCCAGCAGTTCCGCATACAGGCCCGAAGCGGGTCGGGATAATCTCGGTTCGGGCAGGTTGTCGGTGAGGGTGAAATGGCCGCGCTGATCCGGTTCCAGGGTGCTGAGCAGACCAAACAGGTAGCTTTCCAGCCGCTCTTCCACCAGGTCGCGGGTTTTTTCGCTGAAGGCTTCGTGCATCACCAGCCCGATGGCGGCCAGTGCCACGGCCAGTGCCACCGACGCGGTCACCAGTAAGCGCGTGGTGAGGGAGATGCGGCCCAGGCGCCCACTCATGAGTCGGCGGTGTTCTCCTTGTCAGGCCCAGTGGTCGTGTCTTTAGGGCAGTTAAGGCGATAGCCGCGCCCGCGCAGGGTTTCGATGGGTTGACGAGTGCCTTCAGGGTCCAGTTTCTTGCGCAGGCGGCCAATAAAAACTTCAATGACGTTGCTGTCGCGGTCGTAATCCTGATGGTAAATGTGTTCGGTCAGGGTGGTTTTCGAAATGACCTGCGCCGGATGCAGCATCAGGTATTCCAGCACCTTGTATTCGTAGGAAGTGAGGTCCACCGGCTGGCCGGCCACGGTGACTTCCTGGCTGCTGGTGTTAAGGCTGATTTCCCCGCAGGTCAACTCCGGTGTGGTAAAGCCCGCCGAACGGCGCACCAGTGCCTTGAGGCGTGCCAGCAGTTCAGGAAAGTGAAAGGGCTTGACCAGGTAGTCATCGGCGCCGGCTTCCAGGCCCATGACCTTGTCCTGCCAGCTGCCCCGTGCTGTCAACACCAGTATGGGGTAGGCGTGGTTTTCTTCACGCAGGGTCTGGATGACTTCCATACCGGAAACCCGGGGCAAGCCCAGGTCAATCACGGCAATGTCTGGTGGGTATTCGCGCCCCAGGTACAGGCCATCTTCGCCATTATCGGCCGCGTCCACCACAAAGCCTTCACTGGCCAGACGCTTTTCCAGGGTTTGTCGCAGGTTATCGTCGTCTTCAATCAGGAGCACTCGCATGGCAGGTTCTCTCAGGCTGGGGGACGTTTCAGGGTTGCCATTCGTCATCCCGATCGCGTGGCGGTGGCACCCGGCGCTGGTCGGGTCGTGCTTTGCCGGAGCGGTCGGCGGGCAGGCGCACGTTCTTGACCCGGCCATCGGGGGTCAATACGCGGATTTTGTGATACCGTCGCTGGCTGTCCTGATGGGTTTTGGCCGACAGGATTTGCCCACGGGTCTGGTTTTTGACTGAGCGCACGGCTTCGTCCAGTTCCTGACCGCGCCGGTGGCCGTTTTTGTCCCCCCGGGACAAGGCCAGGGGGCTGACTACCAGAAGCACCACCAGCAACAACCAGGCAGCAGTGCGCCAGCGCCGGCTCAGGCGTTTCAGCGGGTGTGGAAGTATTGTCGGTAGTCCTTTCATGCGGCTCATTATAGGTCAGGCAGGTGAATGCAGGCTGAACTGGTGTTTTAGCTCAGGTTGATTCGGCTCAGTAAAGCACGTGCGGCAGCCGGTCCAGTTGCTCGCGCATGGCATCGATGGTGGCTTTGTAATCCTCGGTGTTGAAAATGGCCGATCCGGCCACGAAGGTGTCGGCGCCGGCGTCCTTGATTTCGCGGATGTTGTCAATTTTGACTCCGCCATCCACTTCCAGACGGATGTCCCGGCCGGATTCATCAATGCGCTTGCGCACGTCAGTGATTTTTTTCAACGTCGACGGGATGAATTTCTGCCCACCAAAACCGGGGTTGACCGACATCAGCAGGATCATGTCCAGTTTGTCCATGACGTAATCCAGCACATTCAGTGGCGTGGCCGGATTCAGCACCAGGCCTGCCTTGCAGCCGTGTTCACGGATCAGCGACAGGCTGCGGTCCACGTGCTTGCTGGCTTCAGGATGAAAGGTAATGATGGAGGCGCCGGCTTTGGCAAAATCGGGAATAATCCGGTCCACCGGTTCCACCATCAGGTGCACGTCAATGGGGGCGGTGATGCCGTAATCGCGCAAGGCCAGTAACACACCCGGGCCAATAGTGAGGTTGGGCACGTAGTGGTTGTCCATCACATCGAAATGCACCCAGTCAGCCCCGGCGTCCAGCACGGCCTGGGTGTCTTCACCCAGACGGGCAAAATCGGCAGAAAGGATGGATGGGGCAATCACGAATTTCTTCACAGCAGGCTCCTGAAAAGGTGTTTGGGAACAGAGTTCGGGGTCATAGGGTTGATCTAGTTTGTCACTGTGCCCATGGCTTGTCAATTTTCCTGCGCATGGCTTCAGTGACCGGCATCAATGGTAAAATGCCGCCCATTCCTTTTTCTGACGAGAACATTATGCAAAGACCCAGCCTGCGCGCTGCCGATGAAATGCGCCCGGTGAGCATTCAACGCCATTTTACCAAACACGCCGAAGGTTCCGTGCTGGTGAGCTGTGGCGACACCAAAGTGATTTGTACTGCCAGCATTGAAGA
>WGBZ01000352.1 GCA_015494035.1 Lysobacterales bacterium
AAGGCTATTGCGAAGGTTTGCAACGTCCGAAATGGACGATTTTACGCCACAAGATGCCGTGTCACGATTCGATCAGAGCTTCCCTAGCTGGTGGGGATAACCAACACTTCGCCGGAGCGGATGCGGTCGGTTTTCTTTTTGTTGGCCTTGCGCAGGCTGCGCAGGTCCAGCCGGTATTTTTGCGCGATGCCGCTGAGGGTTTCTCCACGGGAGACAATGTGACGGTTGGGGCGATTGCGGGCCGCCTTGACGCGGCTGGCGATCAGGGTGTCCGGTGGTGGGGACTGGTAGAAATAGGTTTTGATGCCGTTCAGGATGGCTTTGGCCACTTGTTGCCGGAATGAATGACTCTTCAGGCGTTTTTCTTCCTGCGGGTTGGAGATAAAGGCCGTTTCCACCAGGATGGAAGGCACATCGGGGGATTTAAGCACCGCGAAATTGGCTTTTTCCACGTGTTTCTTGTGCGGTTTTTCGATTTTTGACAGCGATGACAGCACTTCATTGGCCACTTTCTGGCTGGCTTCCATGGCGGCATTCTGGCTCAAATCAAGCAGGACGCGAGCCAGCAGGGTGTCCTTGCCGTCCAGTTTGACCCCGCCAATCAGATCAGCTTTGTTTTCTGACCGGGCCAGCCATTTGGCCGCTTCGGAGGTGGCGCCTTTTTGTGACAGCACGTAAACGCTCATGCCATGCACCTTGGGGTCGTAAAAGGCATCCGCGTGAATGGAAACAAACAGGTCGGCCTGATGGGCGCGGGCTTTTTCAAAACGCTGGCGCAGGCCCACGTAGTAGTCGCCATCACGAATCAGCACGGCCTTCATGCCCACTTCGGCATTGATGGCTTTGGCCAGCTGGCGGGCGATGGCCAGGGTGATGTGTTTTTCCTTGCTGCCGCGCGCGCCACTGGCTCCGGGGTCTTCGCCGCCATGCCCGGCATCCACCGCAATGATGATGTCGCGCTGCTTGCTGGCGCTGGCCTTGGCACTTTTCTTGATTTTCTGTTTGGCCTTGGGGTCGCTGAAATCCACCACCAGGCGGTGGCCGTATTTTTCGTTGGGTGGCAGCAGGAAACTTTTGGCGCGTTTGTTCCGGTTCAGGTCAAACACCAGGCGCAGTGTGCTTTTGCCTTTCTTGCCGTGTCGAATGCCACGGATATCGGCGTTGTTATTTACTTTCAGGCGGGTTTTCAGGTCGGCATCGTTCACGTCCAGCACTACCCGTGGCGGGTTGTCGAGCTGAAACAGTTGATAATCCACCTGGCCACTCAGGTCAAACACGGCCCGGGTGTGGTCGGGCCCGCTCCAGACGCGCAAGCCGTCCACCGAGACTTTACTGACTGTGCTGGCAGTGCCCGCACTGGCCGAACCGGCCAGTATCAGCATCCAGCTGGCGCAAATGACAGGGAATAGGCGTAAAAACGGGCGAAGCATCATGGCGCACGGTTGGTGTGTTTGGAAAGAGTGTAATATGAAAGTCCTTGCAAGGCAATATTCCCATAAAAAACATTAACTTAGGCTGAACACTTGATGTGGGTCGTAAATTTCCACCTGGCGGCTGTCGCTGTCCAGTTCAAAACGCAGTTCGAGCTGGGGCGCAGGCAGGAACCCCGCGCCTTTTTCGGGCCATTCCACCAACACCACCGGCTTGTCCAACAATAGATCGTCCAGTCCGATAAAGGTTAGTTCTTCCGGGTCGGCCAGCCGGTACAGGTCCATGTGCAGCACCGAGGGGCCATTGGTCTGGTACTGTTCCAGCAAGGAGTAAGTCGGGCTTTTGACGCGCCCCGGGTAGCCCAGGGCGTGAATAAAGTCCTGGGCGAAGGTGGTTTTACCGGCGCCCAGATCGCCCCGCAAGTGAATCCAGAATGGCTCATGGCCTGGATCAGGCAGTTGCTGGCTGATTGTTGTGGCCAGGCGTTGCAATTGCGCCCGTTGGCTAATGTCCAGGCGCAAGGGCTTTGTTTTTCCAGATAAAGCCTTGCCGGCGGGGCGCTGTGGTTGGTTCATGGCAGCAGGTCCGGCAGTTTATCGATGACATCAGAGGCAATCAGGCCATTGCCCTTTGCGGCCATTTCCGCTGCCAGCGCATGCATGAGCACGCCGGTGCGGGCAGCTTCTGCTGGCGCTAATCCCTGTCCCATGAGTGCGGCGATAACGCCGGTCAACACATCACCCATGCCGGCGGTGGCCATGCCCGCCGTGCCAAACGGGCAGATAAACGCAGGCTGGTCTGGCGCGGCAATGACGGTGCCGTTGCCTTTGAGCACGGCCACGCATTGAAAACGTGTGGCCAGTTCTTTGGCGGCACGCAGGCGGTTGGCCTGAACGCCGGGGGTGTCACTGCCCAGCAAGGTGGCAGTTTCCTTGGGGTGGGGCGTGAGCACGGTGTTGGCCGGCAGCCGGGCGGCTGTGTCGGTTTTTTTGTCCGTTTTTTTGCCTGTGTTTTTACCGCTGGCGGTGCTGGCCTCGGCCAGCAGGGTGAGTGCGTCGGCATCAATGACGCAGGGGAGGACATTTTTTCTGGCCAATGCCAGCGACTGTTCATAAAGCCGTGTGGCGATAGCGTTCCGGCCCAGTCCCGGGCCAATGGCCAGCACTGTGCCGGTGCCGGAAATCCGTGGCAATTCTTCCGGGTCTGCGGTCATGATTTCCGGGCGCTGGGTGATGATGGCATCGCGCCCGGGCGCCGGCGATGCCACGGTGACTTTTCCGGCGCCACTGCGCAAGGCCGCCCCGGCAGCCAGGACGGCCGCTCCGCGCATGCCGGAGTTGCCGCCAACCACCAGCACGTGGCCGAAATGGCCTTTGTGGCAGTCGCGTGCTCGCGTGAGCGGGTCGGTTTCCATGTCCTGCGCTTCCAGCAGCCAGGCGGCCGGTTCCACCGTTTGCAGGGTTTCGGCGGTCACATCGAGGTCGGCATAAAACAGATCACCGCAATAATCCGATCCGCCAGCGGTAAACAGGCCGGGTTTGAGGGCGATAAAGGTGATGGTGGCCGTGGCCTTGACGGCACGACCCTGTGGCTGGCCGGTGTCCGCATCCAGCCCACTGGGAATATCGAGGCTGAAAACCGATGCCGATTGTGTGTTCATCCAGTCGACGGCCCGGGCGTAATCCCCCGTTACCGGCCGGTTGATGCCGGTGCCCAGCAGCGCGTCTGCCAGCCAGTCTGCCTGCCAGCTTTTGGCTGCCGCCTGACCTGCTGCGGCCTGAGGCAGGAGGGTACCGCCGGCTTTTTCATAGGCCTGACGTGCCGTCAGGGCATCGGGGCTGAGGGATTCCGGTGCATTCCAGGGCCACACGGCCACGGGTTGCCCGGCCAGAAAATATTCCAGCGCCAGCACGTAGCCATCCCCGGCGTTGTTGCCATTGCCGGTGAGCACCAGCACGTGGCCGGCAGGTGCTTCTGGATTGGCCTGTGTCAGGTCCATGAGTGTGGCGGCAGCCTGGGCGCCGGCTTTTTGCATCAGCTCAAAGCCGTTGATGCCCAGGGTGCGAGCGGCCAGTTGATCGAGCTGGCGGGTCTGGTGTTTCAGGTACAGCGGTTGCATCGTGATAAAATCTGCGTTTCTGTTGCCAGTGGCTATTCTAACCGTGCCCCCGCCTGAAACTGAAAAAAACTCCCCCCACGCGTTGTCTGCCGAGCAGGCGTATGAACTGGTGGAGAAAATTCGCGAATTTGGCCAGGCATTGGGGTTCCAGCAGGTGGGCATCACCGACATTGACCTGAGCGAGCATGAGCCGCACTTGTTGCGTTGGCTGGAAAGAAACTTCCATGGCGACATGGAATACATGCGGCGTCATGGCCTGAAACGCGCGCGGCCGGCGGAACTGGTGCCGGGCACCCTGAGTGTGATTTCGGTGCGCATGGACTATTCCAGTCAGGCCGTCACGCCCTATGCAGATGTGCTGAAACAGCCCTTGAAAGGCGCGGTGTCGCGTTATGCCCTGGGGCGGGATTACCACAAACTGATGCGGCGGCGGCTGCAGAAACTGGCTGAGAAAATTCAGGCCGAAATCGGGCCTTTCGGCTATCGCGCTTTTGTGGATTCGGCCCCGGTGCTGGAAAAGGCGCTGGCGGAAAAGGCCGGCCTGGGCTGGATTGGCAAGCACAGCAACCTCATCAACCCCGCCGCAGGCAGTTGGTTTTTCCTGGGCGAGGTCTTTACCGACCTGCCCCTGCCGGTGGATAAAAAGCACGATTTTCATTGCGGCAGTTGCCAGAAATGCCTGGCCGCTTGCCCCACCGACGCCATCGTGGCACCGTTTCAGGTGGACGCGCGGCGCTGCATTTCCTACCTGACCATCGAAAACAAAGGCCCGATCCCCGAGGCCTTTCGCCAGGCCATGGGCAACCGCATTTATGGCTGCGATGATTGTCAGATGGTGTGTCCCTGGAACAAGTTTGCCCATGACACCACGGAAGCGGATTTTTTGCCCCGGCACGGGTTGGATAGTCCTGATCTGATTGATCTCTTTGCCTGGGATGAGGCCACCTTTCTTGAGCAGATGGCCGGTTCGCCTATTCGCCGCATTGGTCACACCGCCTGGCTGCGTAATATTGCCGTGGCCCTGGGCAATGCGCCGTCTTCCCCGGCAGTTATTGCTGCGCTGAAAACCCGCCGCGAGCACCCGTCGCCCTTGGTCAGGGAGCACGTGGTCTGGGCTTTGCGGCAACATGGTGTTGGGTCCGCTTAAGCATGGCATTATGCTGAGGCCAGGTTAATATTATTCCACTATCACACCCGAGGAATGACTCTTGAGCACACATAACCTCCACCTGCTTTTTCTCCTTTCAGCGCTGCTGTGGTTGCTGGCCGGTTGCGCCACCACGCCCCGCCAGCCGGCTGTGCCGGTCATTTATATCAGTGGGGATCAGGCCGAGGAAGTGCGGGCTGAATTTGCCAACGATAAGGTGGTGTTTCGCCGACTTGTTTTTGGCGTACCGAAACCGCTGATGCCGGTTTATGTTCGTGGCAGCAAAAACAATGACGGGGCCTTGTTGACCAAACTCCGGGCGTATTTTGGTGGCCAGATCGCCGTTTACAAGGGCCGCTGGCGCAACCACCGCTACATTGAACATTCCGCCTTGTACCTGCCGGTCACATCCACCCAGCCAGTGCGGTTGTATGGCGGCGTTTGTGGTGAGGACTATTCGCTGGATTTGCGCCTGCAGGGCGAAGACGCGACCATTTCAGTCGATCGCTGGGTGGATGAACCACCTGCCTATCAACCGGTTTATTCGGCCCAGGGGGTGATGGCCCGACAGAATGGCCGGCCATGTTTTGCTGCCAATAATCAGTCAGCGTCTGGTGAGACGCCTGCCCAGCCCTTGCGGCTGTGTTTCAAATACCTGGCCATTGAAAACAGCCCGTCGCCGTGGCTGCGTATTGTCGAGTCATCTGAGCCTGATTTCCTGGGTTGCACACTGGCGACAACCATTCCGCGCAATCCGCCCAAAAATGCCCGGCCATTGCGCCAGGGAAGCTCTAATTGAATCTGGGAATCTGGCGCGAGCAGATTGGAGTGCAAAATTGTTCGGTACAAGGCACAAACAGCACACAATACCAAGCTATCGTGAGACTTTGCAACGCAGAATTGAACGATTTTACGCCGTAAGATGCCGTGTCATGATTCAATCAGCGCTTCCCTGGTCAATTCGATCTTTTAATATTCCCGGCGCCCCTGGATACCAAAAAATCGGTATCAGTCGCGGTTGTTTTGAGTTTTTTTGTTTTTTTTGGCAGGTTTTGTGGCATTTTCTCGATTATAGGGGTGAGAGCCGGGATTTTTTGCCGGTGGACATTAACAACACCCTTGGGGGATGAGCATGAAAATCAACAAAACAACGTGGACAATCCTGTGGACAACGCTGGTCTTATTCGGTGTCAGTGCGCAGGGAGCGAAAATCTACCCGGATGACTGTTCGGGCATGACCTTGCAACAGTGCGTGGACTCGGACAATGGCGGCACCGGGCCCTTTTTTATTACGGTGAAAAACGGCACCTATAACAACCAGGATATTTGGGCTATTGACCGTTCCGGCTGGATTGTGGCCGAGAATGGTGTGGCAGGCAAACCAGTTTTTACGGATTCCTTTTGGGAGTGGGGTGCTGTGGGGACCAGCAGTTCCGGCGTTCGAGGGCTCAAGTTGACAGGGAGTTCGGGCATTGCCATCTGGTTGCGTGGCACGGTCAATGCCGGTGAGTTGGGTCAGGTGACCTTCGAAGACAATGAGTTTGATATTTCTAACAACAGCGACGCAATCAGGATACAGGAATCTACTCTGGCCGGGGCAGGCACTTTCGGGGTGCGTATTCGAGGCAATCGGATCAAGAACAACACCTCCTTCACACCCACTAATGAGCCTGGATTGATTCATATCAGGTGGGTGGATTCATCAGTGAAGGTGGATGTGGCCATTGCCGAAAACACGATGCAAACCAACCGTGAGGACATACCGGGCTTTCGGATTGATCTTGGTACGGCTAATCTGGATGTGATGCTGGCGCAGAACGAATTTCGAGGTGCGCGGGCGGTGCATTTGACCAGTGATAACAGCGCTCATGGGGATTTGAATTTTTATGCCTATTACAACCTCTTTGCCGATCGCTATGCCGATGGCACCAGGCCGGTATTCCAACCAGAACTGGTGTATTCAGATATGCAAGGCACGGCCAGTAAAGTGATAGCCGGCTTTTACTTTAATACCTTTGATGGCCGATGGGATCTGATCAAGTTTTTTGATCATGCTATCACCGCCAGCTCCAGCAACCAGTTGTTGCTCTATAGCAATGTCTTTACCGAGGCGCCTTCAGGGACGGCTTTTCTCCTCAATGGAACAGGCACGGCGAGCGTCAGTGGAGACAACAATGTGGTTGGTCCCGGCTTGCAACTGGGAGCTTATACTGCTGCATCAGGTGATCAAGTGGGGGTAGACCCGCTTTACGTGGCCGCACCAGCCCGTTATGCGTTGCGTGACGGTTCGCCGGCCATTGACACCGGTGGCAATGCCGACTTTGGTTTTGGCTTTGCGCAACTGGCCTTGTTTGGTAACCCTGTTCCGTCTTTGCTGGCCTTGCCACATGTGGATATGGATGGCTTCCGTCGCGTGATTGACGGTGATGGTGATGGTGCTGCCAGTGCTGATGCCGGGGCGTTTGAATGGGGCGACCGCATGCTGGTGCATGAATCCAGTGATAACAACAACTTTTTGAATCGCACCGCCATCCATGACGATGAGCTGACCGCGGATAGTGATGCAGTGGGTCTGTTTACACACCTGTACCGGCATGAAGACACCCCGGAACAGTTTTATGATCAACCGCTGGGTTGGTGGTATAACGGTTTTCGGTGGACCATCTATAATGAAAATTCTGGCACTAACATGAATGCCGGCCTGGTGTATTCAGTGTTTCATCCTACCGGCGATCGAGGCGTGGGCACCAATGGCTTTAGGGGCATGATCGAAGTGCAAAACGGCCCATCTGCAGCGACCTCACTGGACACCGGCCTGACAGAAAGCAATCTGGCTGTGTTTGTGCGCCACGTGTATCAGGGTGGCTCCCAGGTTTATGATAACTCCGCCCTGGAGGTCTATTACGACGGCACCAGCTGGCGCATTTACCACGCCAATGGTGGCACCATCCCAGCCAATGCCACTTACCTGGTGTATTACCAGCAGCCCAGTAAAAATGTCTTTAAGGTGGTTCCCGGTA
>WGBZ01000353.1 GCA_015494035.1 Lysobacterales bacterium
GCGTGAATTACAGGAAATGAGTCAGAATGATCTTTCTAAGTTGACTGGTATCCCTCAACCAACTATTTCTGCCATTGAAAATGACCGGGTCAATCTGGGGGTTGAGCGAGCCAAGATTATTGCCAGGGCACTTAAGTGCCACCCCGCGGTTATTGTCTTTCCGGGTTGGGATATCCGTCAGGAATCTGCGGCATAACCAATCATTCAAGATTATATGAAAACCGCATTTCTTACGGGTCCCTTGCTCAGTCCCTCAATAAGTCAGGTCAGCAGATAGTCGGACAGGCTGTTTTGTTATGCCTCTTCAGTGCAGGCATTGTGAGTCGTTACCTGCGTTGGAGAGGTTTCTACGCCCATTGGTTCAGACGGTGGTAAAATGCCTATCCCGTACGCGTTACGCTGCGGTGTTGCCGGGTTAATAGCCCGCTAATGCCGGGATGGGAAGCTCTGAGAGCCTCCCCAGGGAAGCGCTGATTGAATCTGGCGCGAGCAGATTGTTGTGAAAAATTGTTCAGTTCAAGGCGCAAACCGCACGTAATAGCAAGGCTATTGCGAAGGTTTGCAACACAGAAATGGACGATTTTACACCACAAGATGCCGTGTCACGATTCGATCAGAGCTTCCCTAGATACCCTGATCTGATTCTCTGGTGTGCCATGCCCAAAACCTTATCTGCTGCTGATTTGAAAGGCGCCTATACCGCCCTGGTGACGCCCATGCAGCCTGATGGTCGCCTGGACCAGGCAGCGTGGCAACGCCTGCTAAGCCAGCAGATTCGCAGTGGCATCGATGGCGTGGTGGTGGCTGGCACCACGGGCGAATCGGCCGTGCTCACCGACACGGAATTTGCCTGGCTGCTGTCGCAGGCGGTGGAAGCCTGTCAGGGCAGCGATACTGCGGTGATTGCCCAGACAGGCAGCGTTTCACCGGAAATTGTTATCCAGCGCAACAAGCTGGCGGCCAGTCTTGGCGCCCAGGCGACGCTGGTGGTGGTTCCCTATTACCTGCGTACCACGCAGGAAGGCCTGCTGGCGCATTTCCAATTGATTGCCGACGAGTCGCCGCTGCCGGTGATTCTCTACAACGTGCCGGGCCGCACGGTCACGGACATGCAGGGGGAAACCAGTGCCAGGCTGGCCACCCACCACAACATCATCGGCCTCAAGGAAGCCCTGGCCGATCATCAGCGTATTGCCTGGCTGAAACAGCACAGCACAGATTTTGCCGTCCTTTCCGGCGATGACAGCACATTTCTGGAAGCCATGAAAAATGGCGCCAGCGGCGTGATTTCGGTGGCCTCCAATGCGCGCCCCAAAGCCGTTGCCGAGGTGACTTCACGGGCATTGGCTGGCGACTGGGCCGGGGCGGAAAAAGCCAATCAGGCGCTGGAGGCGCTGTATCATCTGCTGTCCTATGTACCTAACCCCATGCCCATCAAGTGGTGCCTGCATCAGGCCGGGTTGATTGAAAAAGGCATCCGTTTGCCACTGATTTGGCCACCGCCACCGGCGGATGCGTTAAACTGGCCCCCTCAAATCGAATCCATTCAAAAGGAATACCACTCATGAGAAAAGCCATGCTGATCGGGCTGGCGCTGGTCGTTGCCACCAGTACCGGCTGCCGCCTGTTCAAGGAAAAACACGTGTATCAGGACGCCCGCGAACTACCCCCGGTGAAAGTCCCTGAAGGCCTGGACCAGCCCAATCCTTCGGCGGCCCTGGCAGTGCCACCGGTGCGCGGCAAAGGCACGTTGATTCAAGAAGTCAAAGCCCCTGGCATGGCCTTTCAGGTTCGCCAAAGCGAAAGCGGCAAGATCCTGATCGAAGATCAGAACGACCTGCCGGTGCTGACCTACTTTGGCCCGGCTTCAGCCGTGCGCGAGGCCCTGCATGGCATGGAACTGCCCGACGGTTGGCAGTTGGCCAGCGAAAGTGGCGACTGTGATGCGGTGCTGCGTTTTGCTGATCCCAAAGCCAGAGCGGCCAAGGAGTTGGGTTTTTTCAAGCGCGTTTTTACTCGCAAGGGTCGCGTCATGGACCGTTCCGGCGAATACCGCCTGCGCTGCCAGAGCGCACCCGGAAAAACCACGCTCACCATGCTTGATGCCAACGACAAAGCACCGCCGGCCCTGCTGGTGGATGCCATACTCGGTGGCTTGTACCAGCAACTGCTGCAGCGGGAAAAAACCGCCTCAGCCGGGCAGTCCTGACAACAGGCTGAAGCAAGGCGATGTGGAGGCAATGGTGACGTCCCCAACCGGTTTTCTGGAAAAACTGGCCGCCGCGCAGCGGACAAACGCCAGCCTGTTGTGTGTGGGCCTGGACCCACAGCCGGAAAAAATTGCGCGCTATGGCGTCAGTTTGGGGGAGTTTTTGCGCGCCATTGTTGAGGCCACGGCCGATCAGGTCTGCGCCTTCAAGCCGCAATTCGCGCATTTTGCCGCGCTTTCGGCGGAAGATGAATTGCAGGCCATCATCGATTACATTCACACCAAACACCCGGCGATTCCCGTGATACTGGACGCCAAACGCGGCGATATCGGCTCCACGGCCGAAAAATACGCCGCCGAAGCCTTTGATCGCTATGGCGCCGATGCGGTCACCGTCAATCCCTACCTGGGCGGCGACACCCTGCAACCCTTCTTGCAACGGTGCGATAGGGGGGTCATCGTCCTGTGCAAAACGTCCAATCCCGGTTCGGGCGAAATCCAGAACCTGGAACTGGCCGATGGCAGTCGCCTGTTTCAGCAGGTAGCGCGTCTGGCCAGCAAAAAATGGAACGGCAACCAGAACGTCATGCTGGTGGTGGGCGCGACCTGGCCCGAAGAGCTGGCTCAGGTCCGCGCCATCGTGGGCGACATGCCCCTGCTGATACCCGGCATTGGCGCCCAGGGCGGCGATTTGCGCAAGACACTCAAATACGGCCTGACCGCCGATGGCACCGGCCTGGTGTTGTCGGCTTCGCGCAGCGTGCTTTATGCCGGGAATGCCCCGCACAACTTTGCCCAAAAAGCCCGCCTGGCGGCCGAAGCCATCCGGCTGGCTGCCCAGGATCTCATTGCCTAAGGAAGCGCTGATTGAATCCGGACGAAGCAGATTACGCTTGAAATATTCGGGAACAAGGCGAAGTTCGCAGCCAATAGCGGGCTATTCGCCAGGACTTCAACACAGTTATCGGACATTTCAGGTATTAGATGTGAATTCATGACTCGATCAGCGCTTCCCTAAACTACTCTGGGAAGGGCTGGGCCTGTGCCAGATGCCAGCATTGCACCACTGCGGATTTCGCTGGGTGTTCACCAGCTATAGGCAGGGTTTCTCAGGGTTCAAACCATGACCAATGGCCAGTGTTTTTCGCCAGACCTTGCCGTAACATAGGGTTTTCCAGTTAATTAAAGAACACTAACCACGGTGAACGCATGACAGAGCAATCCACAACAAGCCCTACAGGCAAGGCATCAGACAGACAGCCGGTAAAGGCGTCTGTGTTCAGGAAAGTCTGGCCAGTGCTGGCTGTGCTTGGGGTGACGGTGGTGCTTTTCATGGCCTTGATGATGTTCAAGCAGCCGCCGGAAAAGAAACCCCAGGTCAAAAGCGGTTACCTGGTGGAGACGATACAGGTCTTTCCTGAAGACGTGCAATTACAGGTGGAATCGCAAGGCGTGGTGCGTCCCAAACGGCAGATCACATTGGTGGCGGAAGTTTCTGGCAAGATTCAGCAAGTGGCGGAAAATTTTGCCCCCGGTGCCACCTTCAGCGCCGGTGAGGTGTTGATACAAATTGACCCGGCTGACTACGAAGTCGCGGTGCAACGGGCCCAGGCCAACGTGGCCAATGCCAAAGCCAAGCTGGAACTGGAACAGGCCAAGTCCAAAGTGGCCTTGCAGGACTGGAAAAAATACGGCAAAAAGGGCAAGCCTTCGCCTTTGGTGCTGAACCTGCCGCAGGTGGCCAGCGCCAAAGCCGCGCTGGCAGCGGCACAGGCGGATTTGAAAAAAGCCTTGCGTGATCTGGAAAAAACCCGCATTCGCGCGCCTTTTGATGGCATCGTCCTGCAAAAAAATGCCGATATCGGCCAGTTTGTCACGCCTGGGGCCAACCTGGGCAGTATCGCCAATTCTGACGTGGCCGAAGTCCGGCTGCCATTAACCGATGAAGAACTGGCCATGCTGGAACTGCCAAAGCTGCTGAACAGTCCGCACCAGCCGGTGCGTTTTGCCGTGGAACTGCCGTTGCCTGAAACACTGGCCAAAGAACAGTGGCAGGGCATCGCCCGTCGCGTGGAAGCCCAGCGCGAAGCTAGTACCTTACTCAATTACCTGGCCGTGGAAATCAACGACCCGTTTTCCCTGCTGGAAGAAAACCCGGCCGAACCGCTGAAGCTCAATACCTTCCTGCAGGCCCGGATTCCCGGCAAAACGCTGCACCGGGTGTTTCGTATTGACCGCGCCTTGCTGCTGCGTGGCGATGAGGTCAACATTTACAAACCCGACAACACCCTGGAAATCCGCCCCGTGCACGTGCTGTATCGGGACCGGCAATACGCCTACGTGGACCGGGGCCTGAAGCCTGGCGAACGCATTATTGTCACGCCCATTGTGTCGCCCTATAACGGCATGAAGTTGCGTCTGGCCGAGGAATCCTCGTCCAGTCCGTCAACCGAAACACAGCAGACCCCGGAGAAGAAATCGACAGACACCAAGACAAGCGCTGATTCGCTTGCCAGTCGCCACGCCAGCGGAGCGGCGGCATGAGAAACTGGCGCACGGGCATCATCTACTGGTTTGCCAACAATCCAGTGGCGGCCAATTTGCTGATGGTGGTGATTATCGTGCTGGGCCTGTATTCGGCCCTGACGATCCGTAAGGAGATGTTTCCTTCCACCGAAGTCAACGTGATTACCGCCACGGCCGTCTACCCGGGCGCGGCGCCACAGGAAGTGGAAAAAGGCGTTTGCCAGAAAATGGAAGAAGCCGTCACCGGCACCGAAGGCGTGGACAAAATCACCTGTTTCGCGCGCCAGAGTGTGGGTACCCTGCAGGTGGAAGTCAACAGCGATTATGACGTGGACGAGGTCAAGGACGAAGTCAAAAACCGCATTGACGCCATTAACTCCTTTCCGCGCGATGTGGAAAAACCGCGCATTAGCAAGGTGCGCATTTCCCAGCCGGTTATGTGGCTGGCAGTGCACGGTGACCTGAGCGAAAAAGGCCTGCTGGACCTGGCCAAGGAAGTGCGCGATGAAATCATCAGCCTGCCGCACGTTTCCTCAGCCGACGTGGTGGGCGCGCGCGCTTACGAAATCGCCATTGAAATTCCCGAACAGACCCTGCGCGAATACGGCCTGAGTTTCGATGAAGTGACCCAGGCAATCCGGGCTTCGTCACTGGACTTGCCCGGCGGCGCGGTCAAAAGCAAGCAGGGCGATATCCTGCTGCGTGCTACCAATCAGGCCTACTACGGCGGCCAGTTTGCCGATATTGTGATCCGCAGCCTGCCTGATGGCAGCCGCGTAACACTCAAGGACATTGCCGTTATCAAAGACGGTTTCGAAGAGCGTACAGGCTATTCGGAATTTGACGGCAAGCCCACCATGTCGGTGCGGGTCAATTCGGTGGGTGACGAGGACGTGCTGGCCATTTCCGACGACGTGAATCGCTACGTGCGCGAACTCAACACGCGCCTGCCGGCCAACGTGCGCGTGGACACCTGGGGCGATATTTCCCACTACGTGCGTGGGCGGCTCAACATGATGACGCGCAACATGATACAGGGTGCGGTGCTGGTGCTGTTGATCCTGACGTTGTTTTTGCGCCTGAAAGTGGCCTTTTGGGTCATGGTCGGGTTGCCGGTGGCCTTCCTGGGCGTGTTCATGATGATGCCGTGGCTGGATATTTCCATCAACATGCTGAGCCTGTTTGGTTTCATTCTGGTGCTGGGCATCGTGGTGGACGATGCCATTGTCATTGCCGAAAGCGCCTATTCTGAAATCCAGAAACACGGCCACTCGCTGGAAAACGTCGTGCGCGGGGCACAAAAAGTGGCCATGCCAGCCACATTCGGCGTGCTCACCACCATCGCCGCCTTTGCGCCGATGCTGTTTGTGGGCACCATCTTCGGCTCGTTTTTCGAGGCCATCGGCTGGGTGGTGATTCTGGCGCTGGTGTTTTCGCTGATTGAATCCAAGTTTATCCTGCCGGCCCACCTGGCGCACATGAAACTCAGTGACGTGGGCACCGACAAACCGGGCCGATTGCTGCGTGTGCAGCGGCGGGTTAACCAGCTGCTGGAGCGGTTTGTCAATCGCCGTTACCTGCCGACCTTGCGCCGCGCCATCCGCCGGCCGGGCCTGACCCTGACCGTTTTTGTGGCCATTTTTGTCCTCTCCATCGGATTGGTGCAAAGCGGTCTGGTGCGCTTTGTGATGATGCCGGATTTTGCCGCTGACTTTATCCAGGCCGACATTAAAATGGTGGAAGGCACGCCCGAGGAGAAAACCCTCAAGGCCATCGAACGGGTCAAAAACGCGCTGCTGGACATCGACCGCGAATACAGCCAGAAAGTCGGCAAGGAAACAGGCGCGGTACTTAAGCACCTGTTTGCCTTCACCCGCAGCCAGACAGAAGGTCAAATGGTGGCCGAACTGGTCAAGGATGAAAACGCCGTCATCAAGGGCAACGAAGTGGTGCGGCTGTGGAAAGAAAAAGTTGGCGAGATTCCCGGTGTGGCGCATTTGACCATTGGTGGGGCCACCGGCCCGGGCCAGGGGCCGGACATCAATTTCAAGCTGGTGGGCGATAATCTGGACGAACTGCGCCAGGTGGCCGAGGCCATCATGAAAAAACTGCGGGCTTACGACGGGGTTTCCGATGTGCAAAGCTCGCTGGAATCCGGCAAGCTGGAAATCCAGCTGAAATTGAAACCACTGGGCCGTAACCTGGGCCTGACCCAGCGCGACCTGGCCAGTCAGGTGCGGCAGGCGTTTTATGGCGAAGAAGTGCAGCGCATTCAGCGCGATGACGACGAGGTCAAGGTCATGCTGCGCCTGCCGCGCAACGAGCGCGAAACCGTGGCCACACTGATGGGATTGCGGGTGCGTTCACCGCAGGGCGCGCGCGTGCCCTTGTCGCAGGTGGCCGATGTTCAGCTCACCGAAGCCAGTGACGACATCGAGCGCGTGGATCGCAAACGCGCGGTACGCATCACCGCCGACGTGGACATTGCCCAGGCCGACCCGCAGGCCATCATCAACGAGCTGCAAAGCAGCTACATCCCCCAGTTGCTGGCACAACACCGCACGGTCAAGCTGGGGCTGGACGGAATCAGCAAGGAATTGCAAAACCTGATGATTGGACTGATGAAAGGCTTTGCCCTGGCCTTGCTGCTGATTTATCTGCTGATGGCGATTCCCCTCAAGTCCTATGCCCAGCCACTGCTGATCATGTCGGTGATTCCTTTCGGGATTGTGGGCGCCATCGTCGGGCATTTGCTCACCGGCCAGACCTTCAGCATGATGTCAATTTTTGGTGTCATCGCCCTGGCCGGGGTGGTGGTTAACGATTCGCTGGTGATGGTGGATTTTGTCAACAAGGCCCGCGCTGCCGGTGACAACGTGATTCATGCCGTGCTGAATGCCGGCAAGCAACGGTTTCGCGCCATTTTGCTCACCTCTCTGACCACCTTCGTGGGCCTGGTGCCCATCCTGATGGAAAAATCCCTGCAGGCGCAAGTGATTATTCCCATGGCCATTTCGCTGGCCTTCGGCATCCTGTTTGCCACCGTCATCACTTTGCTGCTGATTCCGGTGCTGTACGTGATGCTGGCGCGCTGGAAAGGCGAAGTGGTGAATGAAGACGAAATCGACCGAGAGCTGCAGCGGCTGGAACAATCGGCCGAGCCGGATTTCTGAGCCGCTACACCATTAAGGAAGCGCTGATCGAATCGTGAACTCGCTTCTCACACCTGAAATGTCCGATAACGGCGTTGAAGTCCTTGCCAATAGCTCGCTATTGGCTGCGAACTTCGCCTTGTTCTCGAACATTTCAGGCCTAATCTGCTTTGTCCAGATTCAGTCAGAGCTTCCTTAACTCGACATCATAAATACGCCATGTTCAGCCCAGCCAGTGGCCGTCAAACACGCGCGCATGCAAGGGGCTGGAACCCCGCCAGTAAAGCAGTTGCGCCGGGTGGGCCACGTCCCAGACCGCCAGATCCGCCCGCATGCCGCGGCTTATCTGGCCGTTGTCTGCCTCCCAGCCCAGGGCCCTGGCCGCGTGGCAGGTGGCTCCGGCCAGTGCCTCTTCGGTGGTCAGGCCAAATTGCACGCAGGCCATGTTGAGGCAGGTGAGCAGGGAAGTGGTGGGTGCCGTGCCCGGGTTGCAATCCGTGGCCACGGCCATGGGCACCTGGTGCTGGCGAAAGGCTGCAACGGGCGGTTTGCGTGTTTCTCCCAGGCTATAAAATGCATAGGGCAGCAGCACCGCCACGC
>WGBZ01000354.1 GCA_015494035.1 Lysobacterales bacterium
CCGAAATGGGTTATTTCCATGGGTTCCTGCGCCAACGGTGGCGGCTATTACCACTACAGCTACTCGGTGGTCAGAGGCTGCGATCGCGTGGTGCCGGTGGACGTTTACGTACCCGGCTGCCCGCCCACCGCCGAAGCGCTGATTTACGGCATTCTGCAACTGCAGAAGCGCATTCGCCGAACCACAACCATAGCCCGAACCAAATGAACAAGCCTCAAACCACCCTGGCACGGCAACTGCAGGATCACTTCGGTGATGCCATCCAGTCGGTGAGTACCGCCTGCCACGAAACCACCTGTGTTATTGGCCGCGATCACTGGCTGGACGTGTGTCGTGAACTGCGAGACCACCCGGACTTTCACTTTGAACAGCTCATTGACCTGTGTGGCGTGGATAAGCTCGGTTTTGGCCTGAGTGAATGGAAAACCGAGGAAGCCACCTTTACCGGCTTTTCCCGCGCGGTGGAAAAACTCGGCCCCGGACGGTTTACCTGGGAAGAGCGGCCCCGGGAAAAGGTGAAAAACCGCTTTGTGGTGGTGGTACACCTGCTTTCCCTCAAGCATAACCGGCGCCTGCGCCTGAAATGCTTTGCGCCGGATGAAGGCCTGTTGATCGTGCCGTCACTGGTAGAAATCTGGAATGGCGCCAACTGGTTTGAACGCGAAGCCTTTGACCTGTTTGGTATTATTTTCAAAGGCCACCCTGATTTGCGTCGCATCCTCACCGATTACGGTTTTGTGGGCCACCCGTTCCGCAAGGATTTCCCCTTGATTGGCAACGTGGAAGTCATATATGACGAAAAGGCCGGTCGCGTGGTCTATCAGCCCGTTTCCATCAAGCCGCGCGTTAACGTGCCCAAAACCAAACGGCGCGATTCCCGTTACCTCGTTAAAGGCCAGGAGACCTGCTAGGCATGGCTGAGATCAAAACCTACACCATGAATTTCGGGCCGCAGCACCCTGCGGCACACGGCGTCTTGCGCCTGATTCTTGAAATGGACGGGGAAGTCGTCCAGCACGCCGACCCGCACATTGGCCTGCTGCATCGGGCCACGGAAAAACTGGCAGAAACCAAGCCCTATAACCAGAGCATCGGTTACATGGACAGGCTCGATTACGTGTCCATGATGTGCAACGAACACGGCTACGTGCGTGCCATCGAAAAACTGCTGGGCATCGAAGCGCCCATTCGCGCGCAGTACATTCGCACCATGTTCGATGAAATCACGCGCATACTCAATCACCTGATGTGGATTGGCACCCACGGGCTGGACCTGGGCGCCATGACCCTGTTCCTTTATGCTTTCCGCGAGCGGGAACACCTGATGGATTGCTATGAAGCGGTTTCCGGCGCGCGCATGCACGCCACTTACTACCGCCCGGGCGGTGTGTATCGCGATTTGCCGGATGAAATGCCCAAATTCAAGGAGTCCAAATGGACCAAGGGCAAACGCCTGAAGGAAAAAAATGCCTGGCGCGAAGGCTCGTTGCTGGATTTTATCGAGCACTTTACCGAAGATTTTCCGCAACGGGTGGCCGAGTACCACACTTTGCTGACTGACAACCGCATCTGGAAACAGCGCACTGTTGGCATCGGCGTGGTTTCGCCCGAACGCGCCCTTCAGAACGGCTTTACCGGCCCCATGTTGCGTGGCAGCGGCATTGCCTGGGATCTGCGCAAGAAACAGCCCTATGCCGCTTACGACAAGGTGGACTTTGACGTTCCCGTGGGCGTCACCGGCGATTGCTACGACCGCTACCTGGTGCGCATGGAAGAAATGATCCAGTCCAACCGCATCATCAAACAGTGCGTGGACTGGCTAAGAAAAAATCCCGGCCCGGTGATGGTGGAAAACCACAAGGTGGCGCCGCCGCCGCGACTGGAAATGAAAAAGGACATGGAAGGCCTGATTCACCATTTCAAACTGTTCACTGAAGGTTATGTCATTCCCGAAGGCGAAGCCTATGCGGCGGTGGAAGCGCCCAAAGGAGAATTTGGCGTTTACCTGGTGGCCGATGGCACTAACAAGCCACACCGGCTCAAGGTGCGTGCGCCAGGTTTTGCGCATTTGTCGGCCATGAATGAAATGGTCAAGGGCCACATGCTTTCGGACGTGGTGGCGGTGATTGGCACCATGGACATTGTTTTCGGGGAGATAGACCGATGAAATACGTGTATAACCCGGTGCACACCGACAAGTCCCTGGCAATGGAACTGCTGAGCGATGAAACCCGTGCCATCATTGACCAGTGGCGACAGAAATTTCCACCCGAACAACCGCGTTCGGCCTTGTTGCGCGGCCTGCACGCGGCCCAGGACCAAAACGGAGGCTGGTTATCCGAACCTCTGATCGAAGCGGTATGTCAGTACTTGGAAATTCCCGCCACCTGGGGCTTTGAAGCCGCGACCTTTTACAGCATGTTCTTTACCAAGCCCTGTGGGCGTCACAAAGTGGCTATCTGCAGCAATATTTCCTGCAAACTGCGCGGCGCCGGTGAAGTGATCGATCACGTGCAGAAAAAACTGGGTATTGGCCTGGGTGAAACCACCGAGGACGGCCGCATTACCCTGGTGCGCGAGGAAGAGTGCCTGGCCGCCTGTGTTGGCGCACCCATGATGATCGTTGACGGGCATTATCACGAACACCTGACCATTGAAAAAGTGGATCAGATTCTCGATTCACTGAAATAGGCCGGAGTCCCTTATGCAAATCAACCTGTGTTTGAACCCGGACAAGGACTGGTCGCTGGAGAACTACCTCAAGCGAGGTGGCTACCAGGCGTGGAAAAAAATTCTCAGCGAGAAGATTCCCCAGGAAGACATCATCGAAGAGGTCAAGGCCTCGGCCCTGCGCGGTCGTGGCGGCGCCGGTTTCCCCACTGGCCTGAAATGGAGTTTCATGCCCCGCAAGGCGCCCGGGCAAAAGTACATTCTGTGTAATTCCGACGAATCCGAACCGGGCACCTGCAAGGACCGCGATATCCTGCGTTTCAACCCGCACGCGGTGATCGAAGGCATGGCCATTGGCGGCTACGCCATGGGCGCCACCGTTGGCTACAACTACCTGCGCGGGGAATTTCACCACGAGCCTTTCGAGCATTTCGAACAGGCCTTGCGCGAAGCCTACGACGCCGGTTTACTGGGTCGCAATATTCAGGACTCGGGCGTGGATTTTGATTGCCATGCTGTGTATGGCGCCGGGGCGTATATTTGCGGCGAAGAAACCGCGCTGATGGAATCCCTGGAAGGCAAAAAAGGCCAGCCACGCTTCAAACCGCCGTTTCCGGCCAATTTCGGCCTGTACGGCAAACCCACCACCATCAACAACACCGAAACCCTGGCCTCGGTGCCGGCCATTATTCGCAACGGCGCGCAGTGGTTTCTGGAACTGGGCAAGCCCAACAATGGTGGCCCGAAAATCTTTTCGGTTTCCGGCCACGTGAACAAGCCGGGCAATTATGAGGTGTCACTGGGCACGCCGTTCCGTGACCTGCTGGAACTGGCCGGCGGCGTGCGTGATGGCAACAAGCTGAAAGCCGTCATCCCTGGTGGCTCGTCCATGAAAGTGTTACCGGCTGATGTGATGATGGGCCTGACCATGGACTACGACTCGCTGGCCCAGGCGGGTTCCGGGCTGGGTTCGGCGGGGGTGATTGTCATGGATGAAACCACCTGTATGGTGGAGGCGTGTCACCGCATTTCGCGCTTTTATTACATGGAATCCTGTGGCCAGTGCACGCCGTGCCGCGAAGGCACCGGCTGGATGTACCGTATTCTGAGCAACATTCTGGAAGGCAAAGGCACCGCCGATGACCTGGAGCTGCTGCGTACCGTGGCCGGCCAGATCGAAGGCCACACCATTTGCGCCTTCGGTGAAGCCGCTGCCTGGCCGGTGCAGGGCTTTCTCAAGCAATTCTGGCCCGAATTTGAGTATTACGTCAAACACAAACGTTCCATGCTGGCGGCCTGAACCCCGCAGCAACGGTCAATCAAACGGATAAACGCATGAGCGTAAACACTGAAAAAACCGCCGAGGACCTGGTTGCCATCGAAATTGATGGCCAGACCGTCGAGGTGCCCAAAGGCGCCATGATTATCGAAGCGGCCGACAAGCAGGGCATACACATTCCGCGTTTTTGCTACCACCGCAAGCTGTCGGTGGCCGCCAACTGCCGCATGTGCATGGTGGACGTGGAAAAAGCGCCCAAGCCCTTGCCCGCCTGCGCCACACCGGTGATGGACGGCATGAAGGTGTACACGCAATCCAGGCGCGCCCTGCAGGCGCAACAGAACGTGATGGAATTCCTGCTCATTAATCACCCGCTGGATTGCCCCATTTGCGACCAGGGCGGTGAGTGCGAATTGCAGGATGATTCCATGGGTTACGGCCGTGACCACTCCCGTTATGATTTCCCCAAACGCGTGCACAAGGACGAAGACATCGGGCCGCTGGTGGCCACGGAAATGACGCGCTGCATCCTGTGCACCCGCTGCGTGCGCTTTTTGCATGAAATTGCCGGTTCCGATGAACTTGGCGGCCTGGGTCGTGGCGATCGCACCATGATCGGCACCTACGTGGGCAAGAACCTCTCTTCTGAAATGAGCGGCAACATCATTGACC
>WGBZ01000355.1 GCA_015494035.1 Lysobacterales bacterium
AAAGACGTCAAGCAGGCCGCAGCGGAAGTGCTGGATGCAGGCCCAGGCAACGGCCTTCAACACGGGCCGTGGCAATCGTGGCGATCACGGCAATTATGGCGATGGGTCGCCATCAGCACTGGCCTGCTGATGTTGGTGGTGCTGGGCCTGCATCCAGCACTTCCGCTGCGGCCTGCTTGACGTCTTTGGCCTCCACACGCGGACTTTCCCGGTTCCAGGCCACCAGCAAGGCGCGATCGGCCAGGGTGTTGATGAGCCGGGGAATGCCGCCGGAATGGCGATGGATGGCTTTGCCCGCGGCCGGGCTGAAGGGCGAGTCCTCGGCCCCCGCCACGCGGCAGCGGTGCGTCAGGTAAGCGGCGGTGTCTTCGGCATTCAGCCCGCCCAGGTGGTAGCGGGCGGTGATGCGCTGTGCCAGCTGGCGCAGGTCGTTGCGGCGCAGGGTATCGCGCAGTTCCGGCTGGCCGATGAGGATGATTTGTAACAGCTTGTGCGTGTCGGTTTCCAGGTTGGTCAGCAAGCGCAGCTGCTCCAGGGTTTCCGGCGGCAGGTTTTGTGCCTCATCGATCATCACCACTGTGTTCTGGCCTTCGGCCCAGCTTTTCAGCAGGTAGTCGTTCAGGCGATTGACCATTCGGTTGAGCTGGCCGGTGACCCCGCGTCGGGGAATGCCCAGTTCCTGCAGAATGGCTTCCAGCAGTTCCACCGGGCTGAGTCGTGGGTTGAGCAGCAGGGCGATTTTGATGGGCTGCCCGTCGGCCTTTTTCGCGTGCTGTTCCAGCAACAGGCGGCTTAAGGTGGTTTTGCCGGTGCCCACTTCGCCGGTGAGCAGCACAAAACCGGCGCCACCACCACGGTTGATGCCATAGATCAGGTGGGCGAGGGACTCTTCGTGTTGCGGACTCAGGTAGACAAAGCGGTGATCCGGTGTGATGGAAAACGGTGCTTCGTCAAAGCCAAAGTGACGCAAATACATGCTTCAGGCCCGCATTGCTGTTGTGATGGCGTTCATTCGTCTTCGGACAGCTCCAGCAGTTCGGCGTTCCCACCCACGGCGGCAATGTTGTTGGTGACGGTCTTTTCGGTGGAAAAGGCATGCAGGTACTGCGGCCCACCAGCTTTGGGGCCGGTGCCCGACAGGCCCATGCCGCCAAACGGCTGTACACCCACCACGGCGCCGATGGTGTTGCGGTTAATGTAACAGTTGCCGGCCTGGATGCGGCTGATCACGTGCTCGATGGTCTCATCAATGCGGCTGTGAATGCCAAAGGTGAGGCCGTAGCCGGTGGCATTGATGTCGTCGATGACTTTATCCAGTTCATCGGCTTTGTAGCGAACTACGTGCAGAAACGGGCCGAACACTTCCCGCTCCAGTACGGAGACAGACGGGATTTCCGCCACATGCGGCGGGAAGAAGGTGCCGTTTAATGGCGGATTTTCCAGTTTTTGCACTATTTTAGCCTCGCGTTGCATGCGTGCGGCGTGGTTTTCCAGTGTTGCCCTGGCGTCTTCATCAATCAACGGGCCCACGTCGGTGGACACGTATTTTGGGTGGTCATTGCGCAGTTCAGCCATGGCGCCTGCCAGCATGGTCAGTACCTTGTCGGCAATGTCGTCCTGAATATACAGTACGCGGGCCGCCGAGCACCGCTGGCCGGCCGAGGTAAAGGCAGAAGCGATGATGTCCTTGACCAGCTGTTCAGGCAAGGCCGAGGAATCGGCGATAAAACAGTTTTGCCCCCCGGTTTCGGCAATGAACTGCGCGATTGGACCGGTGCGCGCGGCCAGGGTTTTGTTTATGATCTGCGCGGTTTCCGTGGAACCGGTAAAAGCCACGCCGGCAATATCAGCACTGGCCGTGAGTGGCGCGCCCACCTGGGCGCCATCACCGGGAATCACCTGCAAAACGCTTTCAGGCACGCCGGCGGCGTGAAACAGTTTGGCGGTTTCATAGGCAATGAGCGGCGTTTGTTCGGCCGGTTTGGCGATAACGGTGTTGCCAGCCACCAGCGCAGCGGCAATCTGGCCGGTGTAAATGGCCAGCGGAAAGTTCCACGGGCTGATGCAGACAAACACGCCGCGGCCCTGGTTGTAGAGGTAATTGCTTTCGCCGGTGGGGCCAGGCATTTTCTGGCCACAGGCCAGGTGTTCCTCTGCCTGTTGCGCGTAATAACGGCAGAAATCCACCGCTTCGCGGACTTCGGCAATGCAATCGGCCACGTTTTTGCCGGCTTCCTGTTGCGCCAGGTACATCAGCTTGCCGCGATTTTCTTCCAGCAGGTCGGCCATTTTTCGCAAGCTGTCCGCGCGCTGTTGCACGGGGGTGTCGCGCCAGTCGGGAAAGGCCTGCACGGCATTCTGCAAGGCTTTTTCCACCACGGCCGCATCGCCGTCAAGGCATTGGCCAACCACGGTGACCCGATCTGCCGGACAGGTGATGTCCCGGGGTGTCAAATGGCTGGTGTCGGCACCGGGCACCAATGGCGTGGCTTCAAAACGGCTGTTGTCGTGTTGGTGGATTTCGGCGTCCAGTTGTTCGATTTCGGCCAGCGAACCCAGATTAATGCCGCGTGAGTTTTTGCGATTGGGGCCAAAAATATCAGCCGGCAGCGGGATTTTCGGGTGGCGGTGATTGGTATGACTGCGGGCGACGGCAATGGGGTCGCGGGTGATTTCATCCAGGCTTAATTCCAGGTCCGTGAGGCGATTGACAAAACTGGTGTTGGCGCCGTTTTCCAGTAGGCGACGCACCAAGTAGGGCAACAGGTCTTCGTGACTGCCCACCGGCGCGTAGATGCGCGATGGCGTGTTGAGTCCTTCCGGGCTGATCACCTCCTTGTGCAGGGCCTGGCCCATGCCGTGCAGGCGCTGGAATTCGAAACCACCCTGATCGCCGGCCATGACCTTGACCGCGGCAATGGTGTTGGCGTTGTGGGTGGCAAACTGCGGATAGAACAGGTCGCGTTGCTGTAGTAATTTGCTGGCACAGGCCAGGTAGGATACGTCGGTATTGACCTTGCGGGTGAAAACCGGGTAGTCGTCCAGCCCCTGTTCCTGCGAGCGTTTGATTTCCGTGTCCCAGTAGGCGCCCTTGACCAGCCGCACGGGAATCTTGCGGCGGTGGGTTCTGGCCAGTTCCGCCAGCCAGTCAATCACGTGCAAGCCCCGTTTCTGATAGGCCTGAACCACCAGACCGAAGCCGTGGTAATCGCTCATCTGTTCATACACTTTCTGTAACACCAGCAAGGAGATTTCCAGCCGATCGGCTTCTTCGGCATCAATGGTGATGGCCACGTTTTTGGCTTTTGCCTGTTGGGCCAGTTGCAGCACGCGCGGAGTCAGTTCCGCCATCACGCGGTCGGCCTGGGTGGATTCGTAGCGCGGATGCAGGGCAGAGAGCTTGATGGAGATGCTGGCGGCGTCTTCCATGCTGCGGCGCGTGTTGGCCGTGGCAATGGCATCAATGGCTTTCTGGTAAGCCGCAAAATAGCGGTCGGCATCGGCTTGTGTCAACGCCGCTTCGCCCAGCATGTCAAAGGAATAACGGTATTCCCGGTAGCCTTTTTTGCTGGCCCGTTTCAGGGCTTCTTCAATGGTGCGGCCCATGACAAACTGCTTGCCCATGATTTTCATGGCCTGGTAAATGCCCATGCGTACCATGGGTTCTCCGGCCCGGTTGACCAGCTTTTCCAGCACCCGCTGAAAGCCCTTGCTGTCGGCATCCACGTCAATGATTTTGCCAGTCAGCATCAGGCCCCAGGTGGAGGCGTTCACAAACAGCGAGGGGCTTTTGCCCAGGTGAGATTCCCAGTCGGCTTCCAGCAGTTTGTCCTTGATGAGCTTCTCCGCAGTTTCCTTGTCGGGAATGCGCAGCAAGGCCTCGGCCAGGCACATCAGCACAATGCCTTCCTTGCTGGACAGGTCGTATTCCTTCATAAAGGCATCGATGCCGTCCATTTGGTCAATCTGCTCCCGCACCTTCTGCACCAGGCCGGCGGCCAGCTGACGCGTGCGTTCCGGGTCAGGCCCGGATTTATCCAGAATCGACAACAGGTTTTCGACGGTTTCGTGTTCGTCATCCAGGTAATGCGCATTCAGCGCCAAAGGGGCAAGGTCGTGCGGGTTCTTGAACATGGCCAACTCACGCTAAGTCAGGAAAGTGCGGCCATTATAAAGACGCCAGAAAAAATAAGGAACCCGGCTGTTCACGGGAAGCGGTTATCACCAAAAGGAAAAAATAACATGAAGCCAGATAGGCGGTAAAATACCGATGAACACCGATCTGAACCCTATTGACCAGTAGCTCGGATTGACCGCTGATTATTTTCTTGCAAGGAAACCCTGTGACCTCTCTCACTGCCCGCGTTCCGGTTTTGACCTACCACAGCAATAATGTGGATGGAACGGACTACCCCACTAACGACCATATCGGTCTGGCTGAAGACTTGGAATTGATTCATCAGGCCGGTTACCGGGTTATCTCCCTTGAACGGCTGATTCAGGCGGTAATTTTTGCTGAATGGCACACCGTGCCTGCACGCTCCGTTGTTATCACCCTGGATGACGGTAGCCTGTTTGACTGGAAAGATCTGTCCTATCGCGATTTTGGGACACAGCGCAGCATGGTCAATATTTTGCGGGATTTCCGCTCCAGGCATGGTCATGATGCTCAACCGGAATTACAAGCCACCAGTTTTGTTATCGGTTCTCCTAAGGCCAGACAGGTTCTGGAAACCTCTTGCCTGCTCGGTCAGGGGTGGATGAGTGATGAGTGGTGGCGCATGGCCCATCAGGAAGGGCTGCTGCGGATAGCCAACCACAGCTGGGATCATCGGCACGAATCGCTACCCCCAAAGCTGAAGTACTCAGATTCGGCTCAATACGGGCAGTTTGCGGATGTGGAAGGTCAGCATGAATGCGACTGGCAAATCCGCCAGACGCAAAAATACCTGACACGTATCCTTGGCGATTCTCCGGCACCGGCTTTTGCTTATCCTTTTGGGCATGTGCCCGATTACCTGGCAGATAACTATTTCCCTGCGAACGGTGAGAAACTGGGACTCCTGATTGCCATGACTACGGAAGCGGCCCCTGTCACGTCTTCAAGCAGCCGTTGGCGACTGCCAAGGTACGTGTTCCGAAGGGATTGGCAGAGCCCGGATGAGCTGATGAAGATACTCAAAAGCTGAGCTCTGCTTGAGATCCCTACGAATGCTGTTTCGATGAGTCTGGGTAATGGCAGCTTTCGCAAATGGGTTAAGTGGATTAAACGGCTGGAGAATCAAAAGTGTGAGACCGGATGGCTCCGCACTTTTACCCATGCACCCAAACCCGGGATATAACCCCGCAAGTCAGCGAAACGGAGCCCCTTGGTGTTGATTGGGTGATTTTTTCTACAGCCTTTCGGCTAAGGAGCCTCTGATCGAATCGTGACACGGCATCTTGTGACGTAGAATTGTCCATTTCTGCGTTGCAAACCTTCACAATAGATTGCTATTGTGTGCGCTTTGCGCCTTGAGCTGAACAATTTTACACGACAATCTGTTCGCGCCAGATTCAATCAGAGGTTCCCTAAGGAACTTAGGTTGGAGAGGGCAGTGACTCAACCCGTGATTGGTGGGGTTGACCAATGTTCAAACGCATGATGTGTCCAGCCATGTTTTTCAGCAAGGGCTAGAAAATGGTGCGTGTCTTCGGCCAGTGCATTTATTATCTTGGCCATGTCTTTCCGGCTAACGAGCCGGGCAAACGGTTTTTCGCCCACTTTTTTCACAGGAACATTCCGGTGTAATGGGTTTCTTTTCATAACATCAGCCGTCAGGTCTACCCACACGCCGTCCTCATCCATTATTCTATTGAGGCCGGGCATAACAATGCGGTGGCTGTTTGCGTTTTGGTAACGAAAGGGCTGGTCAAGAAAACGGTATGTTGTCTGCAGTATTTCTTTCGTATCGGCTTCTGCCGGAGCGGGCAGAAGCTGTATATGTTCTGGGTCGTAGTGTTTGAGCCAGTTTTCAAGGTGAAAACCATAGCGGCTCAGGGCCAGAATACCCAGAGAAGGATCTGCTTCGAAGATGGGGATGTTCGGTGAAAGGGATCCAAAGGCAATGTGGTGAAGGTAGCCGGAGATAGCCCTCTTCATAGGGTCCCGAAGTAAGGCAATCAATTTGAGCCGTTGGCCCATCACTGTTTTTATCTCCTCGGCGCAGTTCCTGGGCCTTTCCGTTGATGGCATGCTATCCCAGTCAGTCCAGAACCAGGCGGCACAGGCGTCACCCACGAGTTGCCCCGGCGAAGCAGCCTGAAAGCGTTTTTTGTATTTCCCTAGCTGCCGTGATTGACGGAAATCGATCTCGGGGTCTTTATCTTCGGGTAAAAAAAATCGCTCGTCCTGCCGCAGGCAGGCGTGCAACCAGCTGGTGCCGCTTTTCTGGGCGCCGATAATCAAAAAGTCCGGCAAGCGG
>WGBZ01000356.1 GCA_015494035.1 Lysobacterales bacterium
CCTTACCACCATGATCAGGAATTACTGATGGATATATTGCGCTATGGCGCCGACGTGGTGGTGGAAGGCCCGGATGAATTGCGTGAAAAACACCGCCAGGCACTGCGCGCGGCCCTGGCCAACTACGACGCCTGAAAAGCACGCCTCAAATAGCACCCAATCAAGAACAGCACCCGAGCCAAACGGATTTAACCCGCAAGCCGAAAAACCAAGGGGGAAGAACCACCTCTGGGAGCGCAATTATCAAAGTATCTTGTCGGGCACAGCGGTTTTACCTTCTTTTAATGCTTTGGCGGTGTAAAATGCATCGCCGTACACACTTCCAGCCAGGCCACCATCACCCCGACTGGAATCAATAATTATTATTCCGAAATACTCCACCCCATGCACTCATCACAGAACACCCCCCGATCCCACCATCGCCCGCTGGGGCTGGCCCTGACGCTGCTGGCCATACTGATGCTGCCACTGGTGTATTATTTTACCTGGGAAAATCCCGACTGGCCCACCTTGCTGAAGCTCACCGTGGCCTCGGCGGCCCTGGTGGGGGCCCTGCTGCTGGTGGGCAAAATCTGCTGCCTGAAACTGCCCCGGAGCACCGCCTGGCTGGTGGGGCTGATCCTGATTACCCTGCTTGTTTTGCGGTTTTTCTACGTATTGTTGCTGGACTTTTCCGGCAACGGCTTCACCAGTGAAGTGTTTCTGCACACTGAATGGAATGCCGTAAAAATCGGCGCCCGGGAATACGCCCTGCCATTACTGGGGCTGGCCTTATTGGTTATAGGACTGTTTGTCTGGATAGTCCGGCACCCCTTTTGGCGGCCGCCTCAACACCCGCGAACACGCCATCAGCGTGGCGGCATGCGGGCCATTCTTCTGACTACCGGGCTAGGCGCACTCGCCTTTGTGGCGCTTTTCCGGTTCGGCAACGTCCTGCCAGCCAGCGAGTTCATTCAAGCCTGGCATGACTATGCGTCACCATCGGATGATGGACTGCTGTTTGATGCCAAATCCAGCGACGAATCCATCCGCAAAGCCCTGCACTGGCTGGAACCCATTCGTGGCCACAAGCCATTGCCCACCCCCAAAGACCGCCTGCAGGTGAGCGCCAGTGCGGACAGCCCAAACCTGATTTTGGTCTACCTGGAATCCTTCAATGACATGTTCACGGAAAATCCGGATTTCCCCGGTCTGACCCCGAACATGGATGCCTTGAAAAAACGCTTCACTGTGCTCAACAACAATTATTCGTCTGCTTATGTGACCATTGAAGGCATAGCCAATTCCCAATGCGGCACCTTGATGAACATGCAGTTTTCCAACAACTCCCTCACCACCCCCAGCGGCCGCCTGCCCGGCATGGCGTGCCTGGGGGATATTCTTAACCGCGCCGGTTACGCCCAAACCTACCTGGGTGGAGCCACATCGGAATTTGCCGGCAAGGGCGATTTTTTTACCGACCATGGCTACGACCGGGTGTTGGGGTGGAAGCATTGGGAAAAACAGGGATTTAGTAAAGAAGGGTGGTGGGGCTTAGCCGATACGCGCCTGTTTGAACAGGCGTTGAAAATTATTGAAGATTATCGTCAGGCAAACAAACGCTACAACGTCACCTTGCTGACCCTGGGCACGCATGTGCCGGGTTTCCCTTACCCGGGCTGCCCGAAATACGAACCCAGGCCGGAAGAACGCCTGCTCAACGCCATCCACTGTACGGATTACCTGCTGGGCAAATTTATTCATGCCCTGGACGAAAAAGGCGTACTGGAGGACACGGTGGTCTATATACAGGGTGATCACGGCATTTTTATGGCACCGGAACCCACCCGGCTGTTCGGTAAAAAAAGTGTCCAGGACCAACGCATACTAACGCTGGTTTCCCTGCCGGACAATGCCGCTCGCGCACCGCTTCGCAACGGCGTCAATGAGAGAGTCAGCGCCGAGACCAGCACCTATGATACCGTCGCCAACCTACTGCACTGGTTGAAAATCCGTCACAACACCGCCTTTGTGCTGGCCGACACCCTCGGTGCCTCGCTACAAAAACCTCGCTACCTGTTAAGCCGGGGGGGTGACCACTATCAAGGTTCAGCCATTGAAAATTCCAATTTGAAAGGATGCAGCGACACCACTGGAGCCGGGCAACCAAACCTGCCTCTTTCCGCTTGCAACAAACGCACCACCTTGAAAACGATCTATGCCATCAACGCGCTTTATACCCGTCAACAGGAACCCTTGCCTGTCTGCGAAAAAGGCTTGGTAATCGCCAAAAACGCGAAAGGCCGGCTGATTCAGGTCAAATGGGGCGGCAAGGACGTTTCTGCCACATTTCGTCATAAAGGCTTCCCGGTTTCAACTGCCACGCCTGGCGCCATTTTGTTGCTCCTTGATAAAAGGGGTAAGCTCCTGAATCAAATGCAGTTTGACCTGAGGGAAGATAACGACCTGAAGGACCTCCAGAGATACTTAAAGACCATGCCTCCGGGTACAACGTTTATCCTGGCCCGTAACATCAAAAGCGAAAACGTGCCAGAATCAGCGGCAAAAACATGGCCGGATTTACTGCGAAAACACACTTTTGCGGTAGGGACCATCACCGAAGCAGCCAACACGGCAGCTTCCATCCAGCTCAAAGACCCAAGCGGTTTCAAAATTCTGGCCCGTGATAGCAGCCTGTCATTTGGCTATCGCATCTATCCCGAATCCTGCCACAAAGCCATAGAAAGGGGCATCACAGCCAACAAGCCCCCTCCGGCACGATTCTGCTCCATCAAAAAATGGGGGCCTCAACAAACACGCCTGGGCCAGCCCTTCAATGTAATCAGGGACGGCCGCTCGGCATTCTGGCTCAAAACCGAATGCGCGCCCGACAATGCAGAAATCCATTTGGACGGACAACCGTTAAAAACCCAGAAACGCTTGCCAGTCATTACCGCCGCCCTGGAAGCGGGTGAAATCACCAGCCAACCCGGCACGCACACGCTGGAGCTGGTGGATGGCGCCACTGGTGAATCCCGATTTATTGGCAATTTTCTGGTGGTTGATC
>WGBZ01000357.1 GCA_015494035.1 Lysobacterales bacterium
GCCAAAAAAGTGCGTCCCGATGCCATTATTGCCACCGGCCGCAGCGACTTCCCCAATCAGGTCAACAACGTCCTGTGTTTCCCCTATATTTTTCGTGGTGCGCTGGACGTGGGTGCCACCACTATCAACGAGGCCATGAAAAAGGCCAGTGTGTTTGCCCTGGCGCAACTGGCGCGCGAAGCCAGCAGTGATGTCAGCGCGCAGGCCTATGGCGGCAGCGCGCCATCCTTTGGCCCTGAATACCTGATTCCACAGCCGTTTGATCCGCGCATTCTGCTGTACGTGGCCCCGGCGGTAGCGGCCGCGGCGATGGAATCCGGCGTGGCTACCCGGCCACTGGAGGACATCAATGAATACCGCGCGCGCCTGAGCGAGTTTGTCTATCAGTCCGGCCTGTTGATGCGGCCGGTGTTTGATGCCGCCCGGGCGGATCCCAAACGGGTGGTGTTTGCCGAAGGCGAAGACGAACGGGTGTTGCGCGCGGTGCAGACCGTGCTCAATGACGGACTGGCACAGCCGATTCTGATAGGCCGCCCCGAGGTGGTCAGCATGCGGCTGGAAAAAATTGGCCTGAAACTGCAGCCAGGCCGGGATTTTGAGCTGGTCAACCCGCACAGTGATCCGCGCTTCCGCGAGTACTGGACCCTTTACCACCAGCTCATGCAGCGCAAGGGCGTCACGCCGGAAATCGCCAAGGCCATCGTGCGCACGCGGCCCACCGTCATCGCCGCGCTGATGGTGCGTCGGGGCGAAGCCGACGCCATGCTGGCCGGACTGATCGGCCGTTATCCCAAAGTGCTGCGCAACGTCATCGACGTGCTGGGGCTGGCCGAAGGCGTGGACACACCCGGGGCCATCAGCGCCGTGACCACCGATCACGGCAACTTTTTTCTCACCGACACCTACGTCAACGAAAACCCCACCGCCGAGCAACTGGCTCAGATCACCCGCATGGCGGCCGACAAGGTGCGGCTCTTCGGTAAAAAGCCGCGCGCGGCACTCATTTCCTATTCCACCTTTGGCAGCCGCGAGGGCGACAGCGCGGAAAAAATGCGGCAACTATTCCAGTTGCTGCAACAGCAGGCACCGGAACTGGAAGCCGAAGGGGAAATGGAAGCCGACCTGGCGCTGATGCCGGCGCTGCGGGAAAAGGTGTTCCCCAATTCACGCCTGAAAGGCAAGGCCAATCTGTTTGTGTTTCCCAATCTGGATGCGGCCAACACCACCTTGAACATGGTGCGCTGCGTCACCGACGGGGTCAGCATCGGCCCCATGCTGCTGGGCTGTGCCATGCCCGCGCACGTGCTCAGCCCCAATTCCTCCGTGCGACGACTGGTGAACATGACCGCGCTGGCGGTGGTGGACGCCCAACAGCACCAGAAAAACAGCAACCAAACCGAAAGCAACCGGACACACCCATGACAGACATCAAAAACCGGCCGGATAATGATCCGGAAGAAACCCGCGAATGGCTGGAAGCCCTGGAAGCCGTTATCGCCCAGGAAGGGCCGGAGCGCGCGCATTTCCTGATTGAACAGCTGATTGACCTGAATCGCCGTTCCGGTGGCCACCTGCCGTATCAGGCCACCACGGCTTACGTCAACACCATCCCCGTGCACAAGGAAAAACGTTCGCCGGGAAACCCGGACCTGGAATGGAAAATCCGCGCCATTATTCGCTGGAACGCCATGGCCATGGTGGTGCGCGCCAACCGTCGCCCTGGCAGCCTGGGCGGCCACATTGCCAGCTTTGCTTCTGCCGCGACGCTCTATGACGTTGGTTTCAATCATTTTTTCCGCGGCCCGGATCACCCCAATGGCAGCGATTTGCTCTATGTGCAGGGCCATTCAGCGCCGGGCTTTTATGCCCGTTCCTATCTGGAAGGCCGCTTTGACGAAGAGCGTCTGGACAACTTCCGGCGCGAAGTGGACGGCAAGGGCTTGTCCAGCTACCCGCACCCGTGGCTGATGCCCGATTACTGGCAGTTCCCCACTGTGTCCATGGGCCTGGGTCCCATTCAGGCCATTTACCAGGCGCGGTTCATGAAGTACATGCAGCACCGGGAACTGCTGCCGATAACCGACCGCAAGGTCTGGTGTTTTCTGGGCGATGGCGAAACCGACGAACCGGAATCCTTAGGCGCCATTTCCCTGGCTGGGCGCGAAAAGCTCGACAACCTGGTGTTTGTTATCAACGCCAACCTGCAACGGCTGGACGGCCCGGTGCGCGGTAACGGCAAAATCATTCAGGAGTTGGAAGGCGTTTTCCGTGGCGCCGGCTGGAATGTCATCAAGGTCATTTGGGGCTCCTACTGGGACCCGCTGCTGGCGCGTGACACCAAGGGCCTGCTGCGTAAACGCATGGAAGAGGCCGTGGACGGCGATTACCAGACCTACAAGGCGCGTGACGGCGCCTATGTGCGCGAACACTTCTTCGGCAAATACCCGGAACTGAAAGAAATGGTGGCGCACATGACCGATGAAGACATCTGGCGCTTGAATCGCGGCGGCCACGACCCGCACAAGGTCTATGCCGCTTATGCCGAAGCCATGGCCCACAAAGGCCAGCCAACGGTAATTATTGCCAAGACCATCAAGGGTTATGGCATGGGCGAATCCGGCGAAGGATTGAACATCAGCCATCAGCAAAAGAAAATGCCCGTCGAGGCCATCCGGCATTTCCGCGACCGCTTCCACGTGCCGATTCCCGATGAGCAACTGGAGGAGGTGCCCTACTACAAACCACCGGAAGACTCGCCGGAAATCCGTTATCTGAAGGAGCGCCGGGCCGAACTGGGCGGCTACCTGCCACAACGGCGCGTGGCCTATACGCCCTTGAAAACCCCGAAGCTGGACGCCTTTGAAACCCTGCTCAAAGGCACCGGCGAGCGCGAAGTGTCCACCACCATGATCTTTGTGCGTGCCTTGGCGCTGATGCTGCGGGACAAGAACATCAAGGACCACATTGTGCCCATTGTGGCCGACGAAGCCCGCACTTTTGGCATGGAAGGGTTGTTCCGCCAGCTGGGCATTTATGCCCACGAAGGCCAGAAGTACATTCCCGTGGACGCCGATCAGCTCATGTATTACAAGGAAGACGACAAGGGCCAGGTGTTGCAGGAAGGCATCACCGAAGCCGGGGCGTTTTCCTCCTGGATGGCCGCCGCCTCGTCCTATGCCAACTACGGCGTGCCCATGGTGCCGTTTTTCATCTATTACTCCATGTTCGGCTTCCAGCGCATTGCCGATCTGGCCTGGGCCGCGGGCGACATGCGCTGTCGCGGCTTCCTGCTTGGCGGCACCTCCGGTCGCACCACGCTCAATGGCGAAGGCCTGCAGCATCAGGACGGCCAGAGTCACTTGTACGCCAGCACCATTCCAAACTGCATCAGCTACGACCCGACCTTTGGCTACGAAGTGGCCGTGATACTGCAGGACGGCCTGCGGCGCATGTATGCCGAAGGCGAGGACGTGTACTATTACCTGACCCTGCTGAATGAGAACTATACGCACCCGGAAATGCCCAAGGGCATCGAAGGGGACATTATCAAGGGCATGTACAAGCTGCAAAGTACCGGCCGGGGCAAGACCCGTGCCCAACTGCTGGGTTCCGGCGCCATCCTGCGCGAAGCCATTGCCGCAGCTGAGCTACTGAAAAAGGATTTCAAGGTCGACAGCGACATCTGGAGCGTGCCCAGTTTTACCGAACTCAAACGCGAGGCCCAGGACGTGCGTCGCTGGAACCGGCTGAATCCGGACAAAAAACCGCGCGTCTCGCATGTGGAAAAATGCCTCGGCGATGCCCGTGGACCCATAGTTGCGGCCACCGATTACGTTATGGACTACGCCGAGCAGATCCGGCCCTTTGTGGGCGACGAATACACTACTTTGGGTACCGATGGCTACGGCCGCAGCGACACGCGCGAAAAACTGCGCCATTTCTTTGAAGTGGATCGCCACTTTATTGCCTATATTGCGGTTGTGGAACTGGTTAAACGCGGTGAGCTGCCGAAGTCAGCCATCGCCAAGGCACAAGAGAAGTACGCCATTGATCCGGCCAAGCCCAACCCGAGACTGGTCTAAGCCGAGGAGCCAAACCCATGAGCGACAAGAGCAAAACCCTCACCGTGCAGGTGCCGGACATTGGCGATTTCGATGCCGTTGACGTGATCGAAGTGCTGGTCAAACCCGGTGACAGCGTCAAGCCCGAAGACCCGCTGATTACGCTGGAAAGCGACAAGGCCACCATGGAAATTCCGGCCCCGGCCTCAGGCACAGTCAAATCCGTGCTTATCAAAGAGGGCGACAGCGTGGCCGAGGGCGATGCGGTGGTGGAGCTGGAAATTGGTGAAATCGACGCAGTCGATGAAAAAGCCGCCACAGCCGGATCAGACTCGGTTGCCTCGCCAGCCAGCAGAGAAACATCCACCCAAGCGGCTACCGATACCGCTGAAACTCTCTCTGAAAATCCGCCAGCGACACCATCAACACCGCCACGCAAGGCGCCGCCAGTGCCTTTTGATGCCAGTGTGCGCAAACCCGGCAAAGTGGCTCATGCCTCACCGGCGATTCGCAAGTTTGCGCGCGAACTGGGGGTGGATATCGCCCAGGTGCCCGGTTCCGGGCCCAAGGGCCGCATCACCCGCGAAGACGTGCAACGATTCGTCAAGGGCATCCTGCAAAGTGGCGCCAGCGCGGTGGCCAGCAGTGGCGATGGCCTGCCGAAGATGCCGGAAGTGGACTTCAGCCAGTTTGGCCCGGTTGAAATCCGGCCCCTGTCGCGCATTCAGAAACTGTCAGGCAAAAACCTGTGGCGCAACTGGGTGCGTATTCCCCATGTGACCCAGTTTGAAGAAGCCGATATCACCGAACTGGAGCGTTTCCGGCAAGCACACAAGCACGAGGCCAAGGCCCAGGGGTTTAACCTGACGCCGCTGGCTTTTCTGGTCAAGGCCGTGACCCGGGCATTGAAACAGTTCCCGACCTTTAATGCCTCCCTGGATGCGGCGGGCGAAAACCTGATACTGAAAAACTACTACCACATCGGCGTGGCCGTGGACACGCCCGACGGACTGGTGGTACCGGTGATTCGCAATGCCGACCAGAAAGGTATTTTCGACATTGCCCGCGAACTGGCCGACATCAGCCAGCGGGCGCGGGCGAAAAAACTCAAGACCAGCGAGCTGCAAGGCGGCACCTTCTCCATTTCCAGCCTCGGCGGCATCGGCGGCACGGCCTTTACGCCCATTATCAATGCGCCGGAGGTGGCCATACTGGGGGTGTCCAAACACCGCATGCAACCGCTGTGGAATGGCGAAGAATTTGTTCCACGCCTGATGTTACCGCTGTCACTGTCCTATGATCATCGCGTGATTGACGGCGCTGCAGCCGCCCGATTCAGCGTTTACCTGGCCGAAGTTTTGGCCGACATGAAGAAGATATTGCTATGAGCCAGCTCAAAGACATCCTGGTGCCCGATCTGGGCGATTTTGACAACGTGCCAGTCATCGAAGTACTCATCGCCCCTGGCGACACGGTGGAAAAAGAACAGCCGCTGATTACCCTGGAAAGCGACAAGGCCACCATGGAAATTCCCAGCCCGTATGCCGGAAAAATTGCCGAAGTACTGGTCAGCGAAGGCCAAAACGTCAGCCCCGGCAGCCTCATTGCCACCGTGCTGGCTGAAGCCACTGAAGCCACCGAAGAAACCGCACAAACCGGAGCCACAGCCACTGAAGCATCGGACAAAACGCCGTCAGCCGAAGAAAACCCGCCCTCGGCTTCCCCCGAAACCCAAACTGCTGGCGCGTCCTACGACACCGAACTGCTGGTGATTGGTGGTGGCCCCGGGGGTTACACGGCGGCCTTTCGCGCCGCAGACCTGGGGCTCAAGGTCACGCTGGTGGAGCGCCACCCGACCCTGGGTGGCGTGTGCCTGAATGTGGGCTGCATTCCTTCCAAAGCCCTGCTGCATGCCGCGACCGTGATTCGCGAAGCCGAACACATGAACGCTCACGGCATCACATTTTCGCCCCCGGAGATTGACCGCGAGGGCCTGCTGACGTGGAAGAACAGCGTTGTGAACAAACTCACCGGTGGCCTGGCGGCCATGGCCAAACAACGTGGCGTGTCCGTCATCCACGGCCAGGCCCGCTTTGCTTCGGATCATGCCGTGGAAATTACACCCAGTGACTCCAGCAACAACTCGCCAAGCACCATCACCTTTAACCAGGCCATTATTGCCGTGGGTTCGCGGGTATTCAAACTGCCGGCTATACCGTGGCAGGACGCGCGCGTAATGGATTCCACCGATGCGCTGGAACTGCGTGATATTCCCGAAAAGCTGCTGATCATCGGTGGTGGCATTATCGGCCTGGAAATGGCCACCGTTTATTCTGCCCTGGGTTCCTCGGTCTCGGTGGTGGAAATGCAACAGCAACTGATTCCCGGTGCTGACAAGGATCTGGTCAGGCCATTGCAGCAGCGCTTGAAAAAGCAACTGCAGGCCATTCGCCTGGGCCAGCGCGTTACGGACGTCAAGGTGCAGAAAAACGGCCTCAAGGTGACTTTTGACGATGGCCAAGGCGCCATATACGACAAGATACTGGTGGCCGTGGGGCGCCAGCCCAATGGCACCCTGATTGCGGCGGAAAAAGCCGGCGTGGCGGTGGATGAACGCGGCTTTATTGCTGTGAACAAACAAATGCGCACCAACGTGCCGCACATTTTCGCCATTGGTGATGTGGTGGGTCAGCCCATGCTGGCGCACAAGGCCACGCACGAAGCCAAAGTAGCCGCCGAAGTGGCCGCCGGACACAAGGTGGCGTTTGATGCGTTGGTGATTCCGTCGGTGGCCTACACCGACCCGGAAGTATCCTGGGTTGGCCTGACCGAAACCGAGGCCAAACAACGCGGCATTGCCTACGAAAAAGCGGTTTTCCCGTGGGCTGCCAGTGGCCGCGCCCTGGGTCTTGATCGCACCGAGGGCCTGACCAAACTGTTATTTGACCCACAAAGCCGTCGCGTCATCGGCGGTGGCATCACCGGCGTCAATGCCGGTGAGCTGATTGCGGAAGTCGCACACGCTATCGAAATGGGTTCCGATGCCAGTGATATCGCCCTGACCATTCACCCGCACCCAACCCTGAGCG
>WGBZ01000358.1 GCA_015494035.1 Lysobacterales bacterium
GCGGGCTTCCCGTTGCGGTTGCCGGTGCTGCCGGGCGATAGTGCCAGCACGGCCAGGGCAGCAGTCATCAGGCTCAACAGCAGCAGCCAAATCGGCCGGAGCGCCGGGATGGCTTCCACCGGTGCATGGCCAAGGCCAGCCGGGTCGGTCAAGCTGCCATCGGCCGCGCCGTCACTGTCTCCGGCACCGCCGTCGGTGATGGTGTAGGTAACCACATTGGCGGCCACCGTGGCCGGGTATTGATTCCAGCTGCCATCGAATTTGAAGAAGGCACGGCTGGGCGGCACTTCCGCCGGGTAGGTGATGGTGACCGTCAGACTGGATCCGGGAGTACATTGACTGGCAACAAAATCCACCAGTCCGTACGGAAAGCTGAAATTGCCCGGCGGCTGCGAGGGCAGGCTGGCAGCGTCCACAAACTGCACACTGGTGAAGCCACACAGCGGGCCACTGCCGGCAATATCCACCGTCACCGGGCCGTTACCAGTGGGTGAAGGCCCAGTATAGGTGGTGACGGGAGATTCATCGTCCAGAATGGTGACGGTGTGAATCAGCTGGGCGCCGGCGTCGGCATTGACTGGATTGGACAGGCTCAGGCTGAAGTCTTCATCACCTTCCAGCAGGGCGTCATCCAGAATGGTCAGGCTCACCGGCCAGCTGGTGGTATTGGCCGGAATGGTGACTGACTGGTTGATGGCACTGTAATCACTGCCGGCTGTGGCGCTGCCATCAGTGGAAACAATCTGCACTGTTACCGGTTGACTGAAGGCGTTGCTGAGGCTCAGGGTAACGTCCAGGCTGCCGGCGTTTTCCAGCACCGAGGAGCTGGCCGCGGCAAAAGCAACGGTGGGAATGGCCTCAGGGCTCAGCCCGGCCACCAGCGGGTCGTGGTCTGACGCGCGGAAGGCATCCGGCGCATAAAAATCCGCCGGTTTTGCCGGGCCGCCATTGGGCAGGTTTTCTTCGTTGTAATCGAAAAACGGCAGTTCATCGGCGTTGTTGTGCCATTCGCTGACGGTGGTCACTTGAGACAGGGCCGTGTTGTTGGCCAGAATGTAATCCAAATAACCGCGTTGGCCGGCATATTGGTAGGACCAGGCCGAACCGGCACCGATTTCCTGCGCCACCAGGTCGGTGAAACCGCCTGCGGCCAAGGCTGTAACGGGGTCTTCCATGGCGTAGGCATTCAAGTCCCCGATCAGCAGCGCGCCAACGGCTGGCCCGACACCGGTGGGGTCGCTATTGAGCCAATTGGCAATGGCCGTGGCGGCTTTGGTGCGCGTGTCGTTGAAAGCGCCCTGGCCATCGCCCTGGTCGGCGTCTGCGCCGGTGCCGGTGCCGCCCTTGGATTTCAGGTGCGCCACGGCCACGGTGACTTTCTGGTTGGCGGCGTTGCGGAATGTTTGCGCCAGCACGGGCCGGTTGCGCTGGTCGTTGAACAGCGGATCGACGGATGAATCCAGAATCGCGAAGGCCCCTTCGGGTGTAACTTTGGCGGGCTGGTAAATGAGGGCTACCTTGATCACGTCAGAGCCGATGGTGCCGGTATTGATATAGTCCCAGGTGCCGGCACCCGCATCGGCATTGAGGGCATTGACCAGCATATCCAGCGAGGCGGTGGCGTTGTTCTCGATTTCCACCAGGCCCATGATGTCCGAATCAATGGCATTGATGGCGGCGGTCAGTTTGTCGAGTTGACGTGTTTGCTCACTGGCCGAATCGGCGCCACGGCAGCCGGCATTGCCGGCCGGGCCGCAGACGGGTGCGCCGGTATCGATGGTGCTGAAGAAGTTCAGTACATTCATGGACGCCACCTGGATGTCGCCGCCTGGCAGGGCGGGTGAGGCAGCGCGGGGATTGGCGCTTTCATCCCACACCAGCGGAGCGACAGGTTCAATTTTGTAGTCGCCAAAGGAATAGTGCATGACCCCTTCCAGCGGGTTGATGACGTAGCCGGTACGCACCGGGTTGGCTGCATTCAAGGGCGTGCTGTCATCGCGGCCGACCACAAATGGCGTGCGGTAGGAGCCATTTCGGGCATCGTCCACGATCAGCTTGTTGTCGTCATTGAGCGCTTGCTGGGCAATGGCCGGCGGGCCAGGCGGCACAATGGCCGTCGGTGTATAAAGCGGGCCGTTGGAAACCACGAACTGGCCAAAGCGCAAAATGTCGGAGGCGTCGGTAACAGTGGCCGGCTGACTCAGCACCACGCGCATACCTTCCACTGTTTCCGGATCAAAACTGTTTAGCGGCAGGCTGATCTGGGCCGGGGTGATGTCTGCGGACGTGCCGGCGCCACAAACCAGAATCTGGTCGATGGTCAGTTCGGTCAGGCCATTGAATTCGGAGACTGCACCGCGAATACGCACGCGGTCAAACTCAGCCACATCCACTGTGTTGCCGCCTTCATACACAAAAATGCCTTCAGAGGACAGCGGGTTGCCGTCTTCGCTGGCTGTGCCTTCCTGCAGGTAAAAGCCATTCAGGCTGGCATTGTCCTGAAAATCACCCACCACGTAGGCTTCCACATCCACGGTGTTGCCCACCAGCGGGCTGGTCGCGCCAGTGCCCTGAATCTGGTTGATGGGAGTGGCCGGCTGGCCGCAGGCAAACGGGTTCTCGGTGGTGAAACTGAAAACGTAATCCGCCGCCAGGGTAATGGCCGCGTTAGTGGCGTCAGTGACCTGATTCTGCAACACGGATACTGTGCAGGTGGTTCCACCTGGCAAAGGCGCTGTCGGGGTCAGGGTCACGTTGGGCATGTTGTTGGCCGGCAGTCCGGTAAAGGCAATGGCGTTGCCGGTGGGGCATTCAATGGTGACTGCATTGGCTGTCCAGTTGGCGGCACTATCAACGGTGATTTGTACGCTACTGGTGACTGGTACGTTGGTGGCCCCGTCAGCCGGGTTGGTGGAAACCACACTCAGGTTGCCCGCCAAATCGCCATTGATGCGCAGGAAGTCGAACGCCATTTCTTCACTGGCGGCATCGGCATATACCAACACCCGGATGTCCAGCGTGGCGCCGGTACCGGTAATGTTGGCGGTGAATTCCTGAAACGCATTGCTCAGCTGGGTGCCATCGGCTTCATCGTCGCAGTTGGCATCGAAACCCAGTGGTTCGTTGAAGTTGTCGCCATTATTAAAGTAGGAGAAGCAGAGAATCTTGACCCAGGCGCTGCCATCAATGCGTGCCTCCACCTGCATGTGATCCGGGCGATCATATTTGTTGGTGCGCGTGGCGGCAAACAGACCGGCAAATTGCAGGTTGGAATAGCCGCTAATGTCAATGCCCGAAATCATCAGCCATTGTTCCTTTTGGCCGTTGCCACCGTTGTCATCGGTGTCTTCAGCGGCCCAGAACCACGTGTTATTTGATCCGGTATAGGCAGGAGACACGCTAATGTCACTGCCATCGGTGCGGGTGAAATAGTCATTGACACTGGCATTGGGATCGCCTGGGCCAAATTCCACCGACACGGTATAACGCGTGCCGTTACCATCAGTTTCAAAGTCTTCGGTGTGCAGGTTGATCGCACTGACGGCCATAGGCAGGCACCCACAGACGAATACAAACAGGCGGACTAACGGATTTCTCATTGACATGCGGTTTGGCGCTCCCTCATCAAAAAACAAAAAACAGGCGTGCCTGCCCCGTGGCACAGAATGCGCTGGAACCGGGCAGGAATGCCGCTGTGGCGGCGGTTTCGGGGGGATATTTTAACTGAGAATTGCCCGCAAGGTGTGTACAATAGCCGGCTATGATCAAATCCGTTGGCAAATACCTGAAAAAACACCGCTGGGTTTCGCTGATCGTGGAAGTGGCCCTGATTATTGCGCTGATGCTGGCCATTTCCTGGTGGCAGAACCGGGGCGAATTGCCGGGTGACAACGGCATGGCGCCAGATTTCACCGTGCAGTCCCTGGATGGCAGCAGTCACCGCTTGTCGGATTACCGGGGCAAAAAAGTGGTGCTGTATTTTTTCGCGCCATGGTGCTCCATCTGTCACATGAGCGCACCCAACCTTAAGGCTCTGCAGGCCAGCCGCTCGCCCGATGAGTTGCAAATCCTGCTGGTGGGGCTGAGCTATAACACCATTGACGAATCGAAAGAATTTGCCGACGACCTGCAGCTGCAAGGCATTCCGGTGCTGATCGGCAACGACCAGCTGATGCGCGATTACCGCATCAAGGCCTTTCCCACTTATTTTGTGATCGATGAAAACGGTAAAATTTCCTCCCGATCCATTGGTTACAGCACCGAACTGGGCCTGCGTTTGCGAACCTGAACCACCCAAAAACATACCAAAACCAGCACAAATCCGCTAAGGAAGCGCTGATTGAATCTGGCGCGAGCAGATTGTCGTGTAAAATTGTTCAGTTCAAGGCGCAAGCCGCAC
>WGBZ01000359.1 GCA_015494035.1 Lysobacterales bacterium
GGGCTTCGCTCATGGGGTTTTACCGGATGAATTAACGCTATTTTACTTTAAAGCCGCTGAAAAACCATTGGCCTGACCGCCAAAACGGCCAAAAAACGGTTTCCGGGCGGGGCTGGCCATTCTCAGGCCTTCTCTCAGGCCGCTTCGTGAATTTGACTGTGCAAGGCCAGGCGGGTGGCCAGCCAGGTGATGGCAAGGGCCAGTCCGAAATAGCCCAGGGCCTGGTTGAAATCCGGGCCGGACAGGGCCAGCTCACGGCCATAGCTGCTGGCCAGGCGTTGCACGGCGCCAGCCAGTGACCAGAGCAGGATGGACAGCCCGATCCAGGCCAGCACGGCCGCCAGCAGGCCATACAGCAGGCCGCCGTACAGGAAGCGTCGCCGGATCTGGGCCGGCGGTGCGCCCATTAGCTGCAACAGCCTGATTTCGTCCCGGTGGCGGCTCACGTGATTGCCCACGGTATTGCCCAAAATCACCATGACGATCACCAGAAACAGCACGCCACTGGCCACTGCCAGGGCTTTCAGCGCGGTGCTGGCCGCTTGCAGTTGCTGCAACCAACTGGGGTCGTAACTGATGTATTCCACCTTGGGGTTGAGTCGTTGGGCGGCAATGAGCTGTTCCAGCTGTGAGGGGTCTGCGCCTTCGGCCGGCTTCAGCAACAGCTGGGTGGGCAGGTGGTTGTTCTTGATCAATGCCAGCACCTGGTGCAGCTGCGGGTCTTCCTGCAGTTGCTGGCGGATTTCCTCTTGCGTCACGAATACCGCCGAGGCAATGGCCGGGTTTTCCTGCAACTGCTGCATGAGCAAACCGGCCTGTTGGGCATTGACGGCGGGTTTCAGGAAAATGGCCACGCTGCCCTGATCGTGCCAGGCGCTTTTGAGGGATTCCACGTTCATCCATAAGGTCCATAACAGCAGCGGCAGGAAAAAACTGATGGCCAGGGTGAGTACCGTCATGCCGGTGCTTAACGGTGTCTGCCACGGCATCATCAGGCTTTCGCGCAGGGCGCGACGGTGGCCGCGCAGCCAACGCAGCAACCGCCCGGGCGGTGTTGGGCTGCTGTTGGGCCCGGGGCGATGCGCTGTCATGCGAGGGAATCCGGGCGGAAATCGTCGATCAATTCGCCATCCTGAAGCACCAGCACGCGTTTTTTCAGGCGTTTGATCAGGAACAGGTCATGGCTGGCAATCACAATGGTGCTGCCGTGCTTGTTGAGCTCCAGAAACAGCTCCATCAACTCCAGCGATAAATCCGGGTCCAGGTTGCCGGTGGGCTCATCGGCCAGAATCAATGGCGGCCGGGCCACCATGGCGCGGGCAATGCCGACGCGCTGTTGCTGGCCGCTGGACAATTCCTGCGGGTAGAAGTCCTCCTTGCCCTGCAGCCCCACCTGGGTTAAGGCGGCGCGGGCGCGGCGCAGGCTGAAGGTGTCATCAAAGCCACGAATCTGCAGCGGCAGGGCAATGTTGGCCAGCACGTTGCGGTCATTGAGCAGGCGGTGATCCTGGAAGATCATACCGATACCCTGACGATAGCGTGGCCGCTGACGCGGGTTCAGTGCGCGCAGGTCGTGGCCGTTGACCCGGGCCTGGCCGTAAGACAGGTTTTCCATGCCCATGATGAGCTTGAGAATGGTGGTTTTCCCGGCGCCGGAATGGCCGGTGAGAAACAGCATTTCGCCGGCGTTGACCGTAAAGCTCACGTCATGCAGGGCGCGGTTGTGCGCGCCATAGCGTTTGCTGACGCGGGAAAAGTCAATCATGGCCGGGCTTGGGCGGGGGATTTCCGTGGTCATGGCATCGGTCAAGGCATCACTCGCTCAGGTCAGCAAGGTATTGATCTGGAAAATCGGCAGCAGCATGGCCAGCACGATGAGCAAAATCAGCACGCCCACAATCAGAATAGCCACCGGTTGCATGACGCTGACCAGGGTGTTGAGCCGGTGGCTGACGTCGCGTTCCTGGGCCGAGGCGGCGCGTTCCAGCATATCACTGAGGGTGCCGCTTTGTTCGCCGGAATGGATCAGTCGCACCGTCAGGGGCGGAAACTGGCCGCTTTCGCGCACGGCCCGGTTCAGGCTGCTGCCTTCGCGCACGCGCGCGGCGGCCTGATCCACGGCCTGGCGAATGGCGAGGTTATTCACCACCTGCGCTGACAGCGACAGGGCCGGCACGATGGGCACCGAGCTTTTGGTCAAAATGCCCAGGGTGCGGGTGAATCGCGCGGCCTGGGCGGTGCGGATCAGCGGGCCGACGAGGGGAATGCGCAGCAGCAAGGCGTGCCATTTGAGCCGCATGTCGTTGTTCTGCAGCGCCACGCTGAAGGCCAGCAAGGCCACGGCAATGAGTGAAAACAGCAGCCAGCCGTAGCGGGACAACCAGTCGGTGAGCGCCAGCAGGGCGCGGGTGATGGCCGGCAACTGGGCATGGCTGCGTTCAAAAATCTGTATCACCTTGGGCACGATGTAGACCATCAGCCCCGAGACCACGGCAATGGCGGTGATGACCAGAATCAGCGGGTACATGAGCGCCATCAGGGACTGTTTGCCGCGGTCTTCGCGTTCTTCCAGGTAGGCCGCCAGCCGATCCAGCACTTCCGGCAGGTGGCCGGATTCCTCGCCGGCCTCGATGGTGGTTACGGTGAGTTCGTCAAAAGCGCGGGGAAACTGGCGCATGGCCCGGGCCAGGCTGTGGCCTTCCAGCAGGCGCGAACGCAGTTCCATGAGGATTTTGCGGGTGTTCTTCTGTTCGCTTTGTTCAATGGTGGTGCTGATGGCCTGTTCCAGCGGCAGGCCGGCGGCCACCAGCGTGGACAGCTGCCGGATCAACAATGGCAGTTCGCCGCGTTTGAGGCCGGTTTTGCGGGTTTTGTGGCCGCTGTCGGTCATGTCACCGGTCAGGCGCCGGATTTCCACGGGCAGCAGCTGTTGTTCGCGCAGCAATTGCCTGACCTGTCGGTCGGTGTCGGCCTGCACCGTGCCACGGTGCGGCTGGCCGCTTTTGTCCAGTGCCACGTACTCAAAGGCTTGCATGGGCCGTGCCTCCGGGGTGCGTTGCGGGTCGTACTGGGGTGTTCAGGCCGGTCATGGGCGCTTCAGTCGCCTTGTTGCCGGGTCACGCGCAGGACTTCATCCACGCTGGTGAGACCGGCGCGGATTTTGGCGATGCCATCGTCCAGAATCGACGGGGTGGCTTGCCGCGCCAGTTGTTCCAGTGCCTGTTCGCTGGCGTTGGCGTGAATGGCCTTTTGCATGGCTGGCGTGATTTCCACCAGCTCGTAAATACCAGTCCGGCCCTGGTAGGCTTCATGAATGGGCAGCGCCGGGTCGGCCTTGTAGAGCGTGATGTCCTCATCGCCCAGGCCCAGCAGGGCGCGTTCTTCGGCATCTGGCGTGTAGGCAATGCGGGTTTTGGGGTTGAGCACCCGCACCAGCCGTTGGGCCAGCACGGCCTTGAGGCTGGAGGCCAGCAGGAATGGCGCAATGCCCATGTCCACCAGCCGCGTGATGGCGCCAATGGCGGTGTTGGTGTGCAGGGTGGACAGCACCAGGTGGCCGGTGAGGCTGGCCTGAGTGGCAATTTCGGCGGTTTCCAGGTCGCGGATTTCGCCCACCATGATGACGTCCGGGTCCTGGCGCAAGACCGCGCGCAGGCCCTTGGCAAAGCTCATGCCCACCTTGTCGTTGACCTGGGTCTGGCTGATGCCCGGCAGGTTGTATTCGATGGGGTCTTCGATGGTCATGATGTTGCGGCTGCGGTCGTTGATGTTGGCCAGGGCCGCATACAGGGTGGTGGTTTTGCCCGAGCCGGTGGGGCCGGTGACCAGCACGATGCCGTGGGGCTGGTGAATCAGCTTCTGCACCCGTTCCAGCGTCTGGCTGTCCATGCCCAGGGTGGCCAGGTCCAGGGCGCCGGTTTGCTTGTCCAGCAGGCGCATGACGATGCGTTCGCCAAAGGCACCGGGGATGGTGGACACCCGCACGTCCACTGGTCGCCCGGCAATGCGCAGGGAAATGCGGCCGTCCTGCGGCAGGCGTTTTTCGGCAATGTCCAGTTTAGACATGATCTTGACCCTTGAGGCGATCAAGGGCGCAATGGCCCGGGCCGGGCTGATGATTTCCTGCAAAACACCATCAATGCGGTAGCGCACTGAAATCCGGTCTTCAAATGGTTCGATGTGGATGTCGGAGGCCTTGAGCTTGACCGCTTCGGTGAGTAGCGCATTGAGCAGCCGGATAATCGGTGCGTCGTCGTGGCTTTCCAGCAGGTCATCCGGCTCGGCCAGGTCTTCGGCGATTTCATCCAGGCTGGATTCGTCCTGCAAATCGGCCACCACGTCGCCGGCGGCGTGTTGCTGGTTGTGGTAAAGCGTCTGGATCAGCTGCCGGTATTCTTCAGGCGGGTAATAATTGACCGCGGCGGTGTGCCGGGCAAATCGGTGCAGTTCGCTCAGGGTGCCCAGCGGGGCGTCTTCGGACAGGGCCAGCACCGCGCCGTTTTCGGTCCAGCTTTCCACCGTGCCGCCGCGCTTGCGGGCAAAGGCAAAGGGCGGCAATGGGTTTTCCGGCCTGTTTGGTGGTGGGGTATCGCTCATGGACGTTTGGGCGAGTCCGGGTTGTGCCTGGGTTGTGTTTCCGGGTCTGTTCCGGCAGGTGAAACAGGCCGGGCTTTCAGGGCCGGCTGAACGCGCTTGTCCTTGTCGCGCGCGTTGGCTTTCAGCTGCAGTTGCCGGATGTTGTCGTAAGCCTTGCCGGTGAGGGCTTCCTGGGTGGCGTTGTCGCGCAGGATAACCGGCCGCAGAAACACCATCAGGTTGCGTTTGACCTTGGTTTTCTTTTTGTGCCGGAAGAGGTTGCGAACCACCGGAATATCACCCAGCACCGGCACCTTGCTGACGGTTTCCTGCACGCTTTCGTCAATCAGGCCGCCGAGCACCAGAATTTCGTTGTTGGGCACCATCACCGAGGTGTTCAGCGTGCGTTTGTTGGTGATCAGGTCCACCGCATTCTGCGAAGTCTGGGCGATGCTGGAGACTTCCTGGGCAATGTCCATGACAATCTGGTCGCCATCATTGATGTGCGGCGTGACCGTCAGGGTGATGCCCACGTCTTCGCGCTGAATGGTCTGGAACGGGCTGGCCGCGCCATTGTTGTTGCCGGTATTGGTGTACTGGCCGGTGACGAAGGGCACTTCCTGGCCCACGGTCAGCTTCGCTTCCTTATGGTTGAGGGTGACCACCGACGGGGTGGACAGAATGTTGTTGTTGGTGTTGGACGCCAGCGCCGAAAGCAGCACGCCCAGTTGCACGTTGCCATTGCTGTCGGTGTCGATAAAGCCCAGGTTAATGCCCTGGTTGAGGGTGGACAGGGCTTCCACGCTGGTCAGGCCCAGGATGTTGCCGCGCGTGCCGAAATTGGTGCCACCGCCCACGCCCGAGCTGAGGCTTTGCCACTGTACGCCCAGTTCCTTGACAAAATCCAGCGACACCTCGGCAATAATGGCTTCCACCCGTACCTGTGGCCGGCGAATATCCAGCCGGCGGACGGTGTTGGTGATTTCTCGCAGTACCGGCGGTGGTGCATTGATGACCAGCGAATTGGTTTCCTTGTGCGCCTGAATGCTGACCTTTGACGTGTTTTCGCTGCCTTCCCCGCTGTTGGCCAGTTTTTCCAGAATGGGTACCAGGGTTTCGGCATCGGCGTAGCGCAGGTACAGCACCTGCGATTGCGAATCCCGCGCCAGGGGCTGATCCAGTTGCGCCACCAGCGCGCGCACCTTGGCCTTCTGGGCCGCGTCGGCATTGACGAGAATGGCATTGCTGCGTTCGTCCGCCACCACCTTCACTTGTGCTCCGGCTGTGCCGGTGTCGGTGAGGTTGGCGATGGTTTGCGCCAGCTCGGTGGCATTGGCGTAACGCACCGGAATCATTTCCAGCGAGGCATCGGATTTCTTGTCGATGGCCCGCACGATGGCGCTGAGGCGGTCCACTTCGTTCTTGCGTTCGGAAATCACCAGCGTGTTGCTGCCCTTGTGGGTGATGATTTTGGCCTTGTTGTTCAGTCCTTTCAAAATGGCCGCCACCTGGCTGGCCGGCACGTGTTGGGCCTTGATGATGCGGGTGATGAACTGCTCGCCGTGGCCTTTGCTGTCGAGCACCGGCACGGCATCCACATCCGGCACAATCTTGATGGCCCGGCCGGTGTCGATGGCGCTTAAACCGTTGACACTGAGCACGGCCAGGAAGGTGTCGTAGATTTCACTGGCCGGCACCGGGTGGCCGGAAATGACCGTGACCTTGCCGCTGACGGACGGATCGACGATGAAGTTCTTGCCGGTGATGTCCGCCACGGTTTCAATCAGCAGGCGAATGTCCGCGTCTTGCAGGTTGAGCGTGTGGGTTTCATCCGCCGCTTGGGCAGTGTGGGCAGTGGTCAACAACAGGGTGAAAAACAGGCCAAGCAGGCAGAAGGCGGTTCGCAAACTGGGACGGCGCGTTTGGCTTGGTGTCATGCGGGTTTCCTGCATCAGAGTAGGGTGAGCGAATTGTCCGCATTGTAGCATTGCCGGCGGCGGCTTCAAGTCATGCCAGTGAATGGATTGTGTTGAGTGGCGCCGGCCTTACTGGGCGGCTTTCAGGGCGCTGAGGTCCAGTTGCAGGGTTTTGTTGCGGCCATTGCGCCGGACAGTAACGGTGACCTGCGAGGCGCCTTCCAGGTCGCGCGCCAGGCTCATCATGTTGGTAGGGGAAATGGCTTTGCCATTGATGGCGGTAATGAGGTCGTTGGATTTCAGGCCGGCCCGTTGTAACAGGGTGCCCTGACGCAGGGCCGAAACGCGCAGGCCGGAGCCAAGTTTGCCGCCCTCGGTGATGGGCACCACCTGAATGCTTTTGGCAATTTCCTCAGGATCAACCAGGTATTTCTGGCGAATCGCGTCCAGTTGCGCCTGCTGGGCCCGCGTGGCCGGTTTGTTGCCGCGAATGCCGGGCTGGGCAGTCGGTGGCGTGGCGCGGGCATTGGAGCGAGACTGGCGTATGGAGCCATTGGTAAACTGGCCGGGGCGGGCCATGGGGATTTTTTCCTCGCGCCCGTTATGGCGCAGAATCACGTAATCGGGATAAATGGCCACCAGTTCGGCCAGGTCAAAAACCGCATCGCCCACAGCAAAGCTTTTTTGCTGGCCTTGTTTGTTGTCGATAAAAGCCAGTCCGCTTTTGGGGTCGTCCCCGGCCATGGTGCCGGTGAGGCGTAACTCCAGCTGCGAAACCGGCGCACTGGCCGCGGCAGTGGCCTCATTGGGACGCCCAAACAGGTTGAAATCCGAGCCGGCGGCAGGCTGATTGTGGCTGCTGGCATTTTCCGTTGCGTTCACGGTGACGCCACTGTCCAGGCGGGGATCAGGCGGCTGCCAAAGAAAAAACGCCAGCCAGATCAGCGCCAGTGCGCCGAAGGCCAGCCACAGCGCCAGTGACACCAGCCGCGGGTCGCGCAGCCAGCCAAATCGCAGTAGCGCAGTGGCTGTGTGAGCGCGCGTGCTGGTCTGGCCCGGTTTCACTCGCTGTCGTCCCCGGCGTTTTGGCTGCTGCCTTGCTGCATGGCTTGCAGGGCCTTCCGGCGTTGTTGATCGTGCTGCTTTAATTGATCTTCCACCGCTTTGGCCTTGTCCAGTTGCTGCTTGTAGCCGCTCAGGGCGTGGGATGCCTTGGGGGTGTTTGCAGGGGTTTCGGCAGTGGCCTGGTCATCAGTCGATGCGTTATCGTTGCCCGGGCCACCGCAGGCGGCCAGCGTTAGCAGCACGGCGAAAAGGGCGCTGTGTCTGATTAGGTTTGCATTCATGTTTAGAATTCCTCGTCGTTCATGGCCATCAGCGTATCGGCCCCGCTGCGCAGGGTGGCGGCGTGGGTATCGGCTCGAGGCAGCAGGCGCTTGAAGTA
>WGBZ01000360.1 GCA_015494035.1 Lysobacterales bacterium
ATAGCAAGCTATTGTGAAGGTTTGCAACGCAGAAATGGGCGATTTTACGCCGCAAGATGCCGTGTCACGATTCAATCAGAGGCTCCTTAGGTAAAATCGGCTTTGTTCTGGGCGCGGCTGCGGGCCTGTTCGCGGGTGACCAGTCCTTTTCTCACCAGGTCTTGCAAACACTGGTCAAGGGTTTGCATGCCATAGGCCTGACCAGTCTGGATGGATGAATACATTTGCGCCACCTTGTCTTCGCGGATCAGGTTACGAATGGCCGGTATGCCGATCATGATCTCATGCGCGGCAATCCGCCCACCGCCCACGCGCTTGAGCAGGGTCTGGGCAATCACCGCCCGCAGTGATTCGGACAACATGGACCGCACCATGGGCTTTTCACCAGCGGGGAACACGTCGATAATCCGGTCGATGGTCTTGGCCGCCGAGCTGGTGTGCAAGGTACCAAACACCAGGTGACCCGTTTCAGCCGCGGTCAAGGCCAGACGGATGGTTTCCAGATCCCGCAATTCGCCCACCAGAATAATGTCCGGGTCTTCACGCAGCGCCGAGCGCAAGGCGTTGTTGAAGCTGTGCGTGTCACGATGCACTTCGCGCTGGTTGACCAGGCATTTGTTGCTGGTGTGCACAAATTCTATGGGATCTTCAATGGTCAAAATGTGACCCTGTTCGTGTTTATTAAGGTGATCCACCATGGCCGCCAGGGTGGTGGACTTACCCGAACCGGTGGGCCCGGTGACCAGAATCAGGCCACGCGGCACATCGATAATCTCCTTGAAGATGGGTGGTGCTCCCAGGTCCTCCAGAGACAGGATTTCCGAAGGAATGGTCCGGAACACCGCCGCACAACCGCGGTTCTGGTTGAAGGAATTGACACGAAAACGCGCCAGGCCGGGGATTTCAAAGGAAAAATCCACTTCCAGGTGTTCCTCGTATTCTTTCCGCTGATTGTCACTCATGATGTCATAGATCATGTCGTGCAGTTCCTTGTGATCCAGCGGTGGCAGATTGATGCGGCGAATGTCACCATCGACGCGGATCATGGGCGGCAAACCCGCCGACAGGTGCAAGTCCGATGCCTTATTTTTGACCGAAAACGCCAGTAGTTCTGCAATATCCATGAAAGACCCCTTTGCGGTGTTTTATGATTTATGGTTTCGAGTTTAGCCGGCTTATGCTATAAATTCCAGTTTGTTAATGCCCTTCAGGTGCCCGTTCATGCGCTTTCGCCTCCTTGCAGCCCTTTGCCTGTCCCTGTTGCTGCTGGCTTGCCGCCCGCAAGGCCCGGCGGTGGAAATTGGTGGCCGGCAATTTGCCGTGGAAGTGGCTGACAATGACGCTGAGCGTCAAAAAGGCCTGATGTTCCGCCAAAAATTGCCAGCCAACCGCGGCATGCTGTTTGTTTTTCCCAATCAGGCACCGCGTGCTTTCTGGATGAAAAACACCCGCATCCCGCTGGATATTCTCTATTTTGATCGCGACTTCAAGCTGGTTGCCCAGCAGCGCAATGTGCCTCCATGCCACCAACGGGACTGCCCCAGTTACCCCAGTGGCCGGCCCGCCCGTTACGTGCTGGAGCTGAACGCCGGCACCGCCAGTGAGCTGGGCTTGAAAATTGGCGATCGGCTGACAGTTCATAATGTCGACACCCATGTGCGCCGTTAGTCTGACCAGCGCAGAACACCGTTTTATAATCGGCGCCTTTTCCATGCATGAATCGCCGGAAAACACCCCAGGTTCGCCTACGATGAGTTTGCACCAACAAAGCCGCCTATGTTAAAACCCGGGCTTGGACATGACACCAACTCTGAAGGGAATCAACAGCCATAACAACGAAACGCTTATTACGACTGACCGCTAATTGCGACTGACAAGGGGAACACCATGAAAAAAATTGCCACACTGGCCACGACCTTGACCGGGTTGATGTATTCCGGGGCCTTGCTGGCCCAGGATGGCTTGAGTTTTGACCAGAAAATTGACCGCGTGCTGGGGCCCATCGCCCAGGCCATCGAGGACTTTTTCTTTTACCCGATTCCGTTTTTGGGCAACATGCCGTTTATTGTCCTGTGGCTGATTCTGGCCGCAACCTTCTTCACCATCTATTTCAAATTCGTGAACCTGCGCTGTATGGGCCTGGGGCTTAAAATCACCTTTGGCAAATGCGACGACCCCAATGCCCCAGGCGAAATCACCCACTTTCAGGCACTCACCACCGCGCTGTCCGGCACCGTAGGCCTGGGCAACATTGCCGGTGTCGCCGTGGCCGTCAGTCTGGGCGGCCCTGGCGCCACCTTCTGGATGATTGTGGCTGGTTTGCTGGGCATGTCCACCAAGTTTGTGGAATGTACCTTGGGGGTCAAATACCGGGACATCCTGCCCAGTGGCGAGGTGCTGGGTGGCCCCATGCGTTATTTGTCCAAGGGCCTGAAGGAGAAGGGCTTTGGTGGCCTGGGCAAGGTGCTGGCGGTGCTGTTTGCCATCATGTGCATTGGTGGCTCTTTCGGCGGCGGCAACATGTATCAGGTCAACCAGGCCTATGAGCAGTTCCTGAGTATTACCGGCGGCGCCCAAAGCCCGTTTGCTGGTCAGGGCTGGCTGTTTGGCGTGGTGATTGCTATTTTTGTTGGTCTGGTCATTATCGGCGGCATCAAGAGCATCGGCAAAGTCACGGAAATGCTGGTGCCTTTTATGGCCATTATTTACATTGCCACCGGCCTGTTTATCATTTTCAGCAACGTCAGCGTACTGCCTGAAACCCTGGCTTCCATTTTCACCCAGGCGTTTGCCCCATCAGCGGCTTTCGGCGGTTTTGTCGGGGTGCTCATCACCGGCTTCCGGCGCGCGGCCTTTTCCAACGAGGCCGGCGTGGGTTCCGCGGCCATTGCCCACTCCGCGGTGAAGACCAATTACCCGGCCACCGAAGGCCTAGTGGCCCTGTGGGAACCGTTTATTGATACCGTGGTGGTGTGCACCATCACCGCACTGGTGATCATCATTACCGGCGTCAGCAATGGCTCGGGCGACATGCAGGGCATCGCCCTGACCTCAGCGGCATTTGCCACTTCCGGCATCAGCTGGTTTCCTTACGTGCTGGCGCTGGCCGCCATCCTGTTTGCCTTTTCCACCATGATTTCCTGGTCCTACTACGGCATGCAGGCCTGGGTTTACCTGTTCGGGGCCGGTAAATTACAAGAGAACATCTACAAGCTCCTTTTCCTGATTTTTATTGTGATCGGGGCAGCGATTAAACTGGGCTCAGTGTTGCAATTCTCTGACGCCATGATTTTTGCCATGTCGGTACCCAACATCATTGGCCTGTATTTTCTGGCACCGGTGGTCAAACGTGAACTGCAACGCTACCTTCAGGCCCTCAAGTCCGGTCAGTTGCACTGCGAACGCTAGGGAGCTTCTGATTGAATCTGGCGCGATCAGATTGTTGTGTAAAATTGTTCAGTTCAAGGCGCAAACCGCACGCAATAGCGAGCTATTGTGAAGGTTTGCAACGCAGAAATGGACAATTTTACGCCACAAGATGCCGTGTCACGATTCGATC
>WGBZ01000361.1 GCA_015494035.1 Lysobacterales bacterium
CTGCCCGCTTTCGCCCCTGGGCGGACGGGCCAATGGGTTAGCGCCGGCGCCAGGGAAGCGCTGATCGAACCTGGACATTTCAGGTATGAGAGGCGAGTTCATGATTCGATCAGGGCTTCCCTAGTGTTCGTAGTTGACTGGTGAATCAAACAGCAGGCTTTCCAGGGTGGCAAATGCGTGCTCCTGACCTGGCTGTGAAAACAGGACGATCAGGGCAATCCACTGCAGGTCTTCGGTGTTAATGTCCTCGATCTCCAGCATCATGACGCTATCAATCAGAATTTCCCGTCGCGCCGCGTCCAGAATGCCGGTGTTTTCCAGGTAGTAAATGAAATCCTGACACTGTCGGTCCAGCTTTTCCTGCTCGCTGTCGGAAAAAACCCGTAGTGAACGGGCGGTGATGTTCTCGTTCAGTTGCACCGTGTCGTAATGGCTGGACAGGCTTTCCAGCCAGTCAAAGGCCTTGTCAATGGCCGGAGAAGAGAAGCCGGCTTCACGCAGGTTGTTGTGCACCTGTGAGCGGTCGATGGCCTGTTCGGGGTTGTCGTACAGGTAATGCTCGAACAGGTACAACAATAAATCGATAATGTTTTCGTTCATAAGCGAGTGTATTGTGCGCCTGGCAGGGATTCAACCGTGCCTTCCAGCTCCAGTATTAACAGAATGGAGGAAACTTCGTTTGCGGTCAAGCCGCTTTTGGAAATTATTTGATCGATGGGGGTTGGGTCAAAGCCAATCAGATTCAGAATTTTTTGCCCCTCCGGGGAGGCGGCACTATAGGCCAGCTGCTCGGGGGAATCAAGCACTGGCGGGCTTTTTTGCGTGGATTCCGCCGCCTGCAGGCGTTTTTTCAGGTCACCGGCCAGGCGTTGGCTCATGGGGCGGATTTCTTCCAGCATTTCCGAGGCTGACTCCACCAGCCGCGCGCCCTGTTTGATCAACTGGTGACAGCCTCGCGCGAGCGGATTGTGAATGCTACCGGGAATGGCCATGACGGGTCGGTTCATTTCCATGGTTAGCCTGGCCGTTATCAGGGAACCGCTCTTGAGACCGGCCTCACACACCAGGGTTCCCAGAGACAGCCCGGCAATCAGCCGGTTGCGACGGGGAAAGTGGCTGGCCGCCGCCGGGGTACCCAGGGGAAATTCAGAGACCAGAGCGCCGTGGCGGGCAATCCGGTGGGCCAGTTGCCGGTGAGCGGCTGGATAAACAATGTCCAGGCCAGTGCCGGTGACGGCAATGGTGGTGCCCCCGGCATCCAGTGCTGCCTGGTGCGATGCACCATCCACGCCCAGGGCCATGCCGCTGGTGACGGTCAGCCCCACACGGGCCAGTTCGCTGGCAAAATCGCGCGTGTTGCGTAGTGCGCCTTCGGTGGCGTGGCGACTGCCAATAATGGCCACCTGCGGTTGCACCAGGGTTTCTGCCTGCCCATGCACAAACAGGGCCGCCGGTGGCTGGGGGATTTCCCGCAACAAGGGCGGAAACAGGGCATCCTCGCGGGTGATGAAGTGATTGCCTGGTTGTTGCAACCAGTCTAGGTCACGCTGTATGGCGGATAAGTCCGGCGAGCGCAGGGCCTGCTGGGCGGCAACAGGCAGCTTCCACTCCGGTGGGAAACGTGCTCGGCCAAAGGCCTCCCGGGGTGATTCCAGCTGTGCCATGAGGCGGTTGATGCGCACCGGGCCCAGCCCCGGGGTGCGTATCAGCAATAACCAGGCTTCGGTTTCTGTCATGCTGGCAATATAGGACAAAGACCGCATAAAAGCAAAAGGCCCGCTAACGCGAGCCTTTTGGATTTGTCAGCCGAGAGAGCCGGGATCACGGCGTGCGCACGTAGTCGTAAAGTTTGACCGGTCGCTTGCCCTCGGTGATGATGGCGTAACTGATGTGCGGCGTGGTGCGGAACACCATGATGTGGCCCACGGGCTCTTCCGGCAGGGTGACTTTGGCCTTGGCCGGTTTGAACAGGGTTTTGAGGTCACCTTTGGGGTGCATGATTTCATCTCGGATCACTTTTTCCGGCCGGTTGACCTGAAACACATCACCCACCTGCACGCCGCTGGTGCTGCCGCGGTTGATGGCAACCACCTGCCATTTCCCGGCCCGGAAAAGGGCATTGTTCAGCGCCACAACGCGTACGTTGTCATCGTTGACCTTGCCAGGCTTGGGAAAGAAGTACGGATTGTACTGGTTGTTGTTCAGCGGCAGGATCAAGTCACCGGCACGCACCTCCTGTTTGCCGCCATGGATCATCAGGGTGGCCACGTCCTTGTCCACATTGGTGACTTTGGCCGTGGCGATATCGGCTACTTCATGACCCAGGATTTTGACGTTTTCCCAATAGGGGCGGTTGATGTAGTTTTTCCAGAAACGCCCCAACACCTTGTCAAGAGTGTGCGGGCTACTCAAACGCCACTCCTTGGATTTAACGGCACGTTCATCGGACTCATCCCAGGGGTAGTGCAGGGGCACCTCGTAATAAGTTACTGTCGGGTGTGCCACCGCAAACGTTTCGCCTGGGTGTGCGTCTAGGTTGCGTACGTAAATGGCATAGGGTGATGCGCCCATGACGCGATCTTCACCTATGGCCACTACGTAAGGCACGTTTTTCAGCTCTTCATCCGACAGGATACGTAGGTCTTCCAGAAAAGGCTTGATGGCATCCAGAGGAATGGCGGTAATGGCCTGGTCGTGATCAATGGCTCGTGCCTGTGGTCCCAGCTTGACCGTGGGATGACCGCGCTCCAGTCGAAGTTGCGGCTTGCCATCCACGTAAACCAGGCTGATGCGGTCGCCCGGATAGATTAAGTGCGGGTTTTCAATCTGGGGGTTGGCGTGCCAGACTTCCGGCCACAGCCAGGGGGACTTGAGAAACCGGGCCGAAATATCCCACAAGGTATCACCTTTCTTCACCACATACACATCCGGGTGCGACGGGTTGAGCTCCACCCCCTGACTGTTTGCAGGCTCCTCACCGGCGAATGCCGCCCAAGCGGCCAGCCAAAACAGCGCTGCAATTAAATGTTGTTTTTTAAGCATCGCTAACAACCCTTTGATTTTAAAGTGAGTTTAGTTTAGCCATTTTGGGTGCCGAGTAAAACAAAAAATTGTGATACATCCTTCAGATTAACTCAAAAAGGCGGGTTTTTGCGCGAAATCAAGGGGCGTGTTCTCTCCCGCAGTCAAATCGGCTAAACTAACCCTTTGACAAACCTGATGAGACTTCATGGCCATTTTGCCCATACTCACCTTGCCTGACAAACGCTTGCGCACCAAGGCCAAAGCGGTGGAAACCGTGGATGAAAGCATTCGCCAACTGGCCGATGACATGCTGGAAACCATGTATGCCGCGTCCGGTATCGGTCTGGCGGCCACGCAGGTGGATCGCCACATCCGCCTGGTGGTCATGGACCTGTCGGAAGAAAAAAACCAGCCCCTGTGCTTTATCAACCCGGAAATCACAGCAGCGGAAGGTGAGCAGGTGTGTGAAGAAGGCTGCCTGTCCGTGCCGGACATCTACGCCAAGGTCAAGCGTGCGGAGCGTGTCAGGGTCAAGGCACTGGATAAACACGGAAAGCCTTTCGAAATGGAGGCCGATGGCCTGCTGGCGGTGTGTATCCAGCACGAGCTGGATCACCTCGAAGGCATTGTTTTTCTTGATCGCCTGTCGCCGCTGAAGAAGAAAATGGCCCTGAAAAAGCTGCAGAAACAGGCCGCACTCAGCCCGGCTTAACCGTTGAGTCCGCATCCAGTGCTTGCAATTCTTCCTGGTTGGAAACACCACAGCCCAGGTCGGAAATCAGGCCATTGCCCAGATCGTAGATCCAGCCATGCACGTTCACCGTCCGCTGCCGATTCCAGGCATTTTGCACGATGGTGCTGTGGGCCACGTTCTTGACCTGTTCAATGACGTTCAGTTCGCACAGGCGCCCGAAGCGCTTTTCTGCGTCCAGCGGCTCCAGCTCGGCAGCGTGAAAGCGCTGAGTGTCCTTGATGTGCAGTAACCAGTTGTCAATCAGGCCGTGTTGGTGGTTTTCCATGGCGGCGCGAATGCCGCCACAGCCATAGTGGCCGCACACAATGATGTGCCTGATGCCCAGCACCTCCACCGCGTATTGGATCACGGACAGGCAATTCAGGTCGGTGTGCACCACGGCGTTGGCAATGTTACGGTGCACAAAAATTTCCCCCGGAGCCACGCCCACAATCTGATTGGCGGGCACCCGGCTGTCAGAGCAGCCAATCCATAGGTAATCCGGGTTTTGCTGGCGCGAAAGCTGCTCGAAAAAATCCGGCTGCTGGCGCCGGATGGCGTCCGCCCACTGGCGGTTTTTTTCGAGCAGGTGCTTAAGGGTTTTCACAATAAAGGTGCCTTTGGCCATAGTAGTAAAACAGGATAGAGCTTACCGAATGTGCTTGGCGATTCCTACCCTGAATCCATAAAAAACCCGGCTTGAGCCGGGTTGAATTTCGATGGATTCATTAAAGCTTATTGGGTGGTTTTGTTTGTTTCCTGTTCGCGGATGGCTTCCAGGTTGTCGTTGATTTCGTACAGCACCTTGAACGTTTCGAACCAGCCTTTGAGCGCCAGCACGGCAATGGCCAGGGCCGTTATGGTGAGAAACAGGTTTTCCCATGGGAAGTAGGGATCAGTCAGTGGCACATCAAAGGCGTGGTTAAACAACACCCAGGCAGAACGGGCCACAATAAAAATCAACAAGATCCAGAAAAGCATGGAAACCTTGTGGATGTCAGTTTTAATTTTCAGGTTAAAAGTGTCTTTCAAGCTCATGCGGGACTCCTCAGGCTGAAGTAAAGGTTAACCGCTAGATTATGGCGGCTAACGGCAATAAATCAAGCAGCCGAGTCTGTCACAGATCAAGATTGCTCCAGGTTTTCGCCAATGGCTTTGATGTTTTTATGCCGCTTGAACAGCATAACCAGTAGTTCGCACCAGTTGGCTGAAAAGGCAGGGGTAATAAATAGAGCTGTTGTCATCAGAGCTTCCCTGGTTGCCTCTGCGGAAAGGCGGCTTGCCGTGTTGCAACCAGTGCTTAAGGGCAATAGCGGCTTATCACCCCCTGTTTTTCCGGGGGTTGCGCGAATTCCGGTTTCTGCGCATAAACAGCCAGAACCCACTGATGGACAGAAAAACCAGTGCGGCGGCGGCCAGGTCGTTCAGCCACCAGGTGCCCAGTAAACCCGCGTGCCAGGAAAAAATCACTTTCTGCCAGCTCAGCAGATTCTTGCTGATGTGGCTATTGACGAGTGCTCCGGGAAATTTTTTCGGGGCCGGTGGCCGTGATGCATGGCGATTGTGGCTGGGGTCGGCAGCCAGAGGCGCTTCAGCCAGATATCCTGTGACCAGGTCGAAAGCGAACGAGCCATCCGACGTGTCGAGTATCAGGGCGTTGTTATCCAGACTGATGGACTCAATGGGTGTTGGCAGGCCATCGAACGCGTCCCATTGATTTATCAATTCACCGGTCGGTCTCAGTTGCCAGATTTCGCTGGAGAAAACCAGCCACAGGTGCTGGTTGTCCGGGCTCTTTCCGGCAGAAAACACCGCCAGTGGTTGCTCAGGCAGGTCAAGCCACTGCCGGTTGCCTACCGGTAGCCGGAAGATGCGCTGGCCGAATTGCTGTATTTTCACCGGGTCGCTTTCGGAGCCTGACACCGGGTCATAAGCCCAAGTCGTGGGTGTCAGGCCATGCAACGACAATAACCAGGCGGAGCGGACCGGCTTTTTGTCCAGCCCCCAGTCTTCGGCGTGCTGCAACAGCACGCCGCTTACTGCCAGCAGGACTAACCAAAAGGCGGCAATAACGCCCAGCCAACGGTGGGTTTTGCGAATCCAGCGCGGGTTCACGGTTGTTTTTCCAGTTTCGCAGCCTTTTGCTTCAGCCAGTCGGCAGCCAGCAGGGCCAGCGACACCTGTTTTTTAAGGGCATTGACAGACAAGGTGGCGCCGCTGATGCTGTCAATGGTTTTGTGCAGGGCGCCCAGGTGTTCTCTTTCCAGGCCTCGAAACTGATTCAGGAACCAGTCCGCTTGCACTTCACCACCGCGAGATTCCCGGTAAGTGATAACGCGCACACGCTTGACCCGGCCGTTGCGGATTTCAATGGCGGTGGTAATGGGGCGCTCCTTGCCGATTTCGTTCAGCAGCCAGACGCTGTGGCTGGCATCGCCCCAATAGCGTAGCGATCGTGTTCGAACGGGCCTTTGTAACAGTTTTCCGGCTTCGTTCCTTTGTTGCTCGTTTAGCCACAGCCGTTGTACCCGGGGCCTGTCGCTGCCAAAGGACTCCTGCAGAAAGTGCAGAAACTCATCAGGCATGGCTGCCTGAGCCGGGGTGCTGACGAGCAAAACAAACAGACAGCCCAAAAGCCCGATCAAAAACCGGGCCTTGAGACTATCAAGACGCATCATGGCCATTGGCAGGGCAGGGCAGAAAGCATTTTTCATCAAAAAGAATACCCCACGCCCAGGTTGAATCCGTCATCATCGGCCGCGCCAGACTGGTTCTGGTAATCCATCTTGAAAACCACTTGCGGGTGCAGCCAGTAGTTGGCACCAATATTGAGTTGTTTGATCGACGTGTCTGCACGGTCATCACCCGCGTTGTTGTCCCACATTGCATAACGGGCAAACAAGCCAATGTTTTGCCGATCACCAAATCGCCATGAAGGCTCGATGTAATAGCCGCTTTGTTGTTCCCGGCCAGGTGCCAGCGCCTTGACTTTGTCGTCCAGGTTCCAGCGGGCCACCAACGCCTTCAGGCCAAACGGGCCGTTGCGGTATTGGGCATCGGCCTCCAGCAAGGTGGCGCCTATACCCAGTTCACCCTGGGTTATGTCCTGTTGCTGATGGACAAGGGCCGATAACTGCAGGCCCGGTGCGGGTAGAAACTGGATTCGGGCCGTCAGGGCGCCGTCATTGGCCGTGGCCTTGGCCACGCTTTGGCGACCGGAACGAATAAGAAATGCCTTGGAGCCACTGGTTGGCACATTGAGCCCGCTGGATATCATGATATCCGCGCTGAGGCGTTGTGAGATTTTCCAGCGACCGGCCAACCCGGCTTCCCACCACGTGGTGGGCAGAATGTTTTTTTCCACCGGGTTGCGTTCAACACCAAAGAAGGTATCGGGTTCATGGGTTTCATTGAGTATACCCACTGGCATCAACATTAAACCGGCCTTAGCGGTAAATGAATCGTTAAAGCGGTGCCCGATAAAAGCCTGTTCCAGCTCCATTGCTCCGGGCTTTCCTTCACCGGACAGAGCGTGCTCCACTTCCAGTTCGGAATAGAAACGTGTTTGGTCGGAGAAATCATGCCCGATAAACAGCACAAAGCGATGAAAATCCACTTTATTGCCACTGTCAGTGTTGTTATAGTGCAGCTCGCCGTAACCACCCAGGCTGGTTTGTGCCGCCGCAGGTACGGTGTCTTCTACGGCTTCGGCCATTTGTTGCAGATTATCCTCTTGCGCCTCTACGTGTTTGGCGGTGCTGTCGAGGCGGTTTTTTAGCTCCCTCAGCTCTTTTTGCAACGTCTCAATAGTGTGCTGTTGTTGCTGAACGATCTGCCACAGGCGCGTGCTGTCGGGAACATCTTCGGACTTGGGACTGCCTGATCCTGTTTGCGCCAGGGCCTGAAAGGAAACGATGCAAAACAGCCACGTCAACGCAAGGGAACGGGATATTCGGTTTGGGAGTGGTGATATCATGGTGACCTCTAAATTCCGTGATGAAAAAGAGTGATGAGAGATAGCCTGCTTGGGCCGGAAACCGGATTCTAATGCAAATGAGAACGATTATCAATAATGAAACTATCCGGGTGGGGATTGCCTGCGTTATGGCGCTGGGTCTGCTCACCGCCTGCGCGGACTCCCAGCCGGCCGCTGAAGGGAACAATCAGTCGCCATCGGTGCTTCACAAGCAGTCGTATTATGTGTTTGGCACCGTGCTGGATGTCCTGGTTTGGGCGCCGAAAGAAAAGCAGCCGGCACTGGAAAACGCCTTGTTGAAGGTGGAAGAAAAACTGAACGCCATGCACCATCAGTGGCATGCCTGGAAGCCGGGTCGCTTGCAGGCCATCAATGCGGCTTTGCGTCATGGCCAACGCATTACGCTGAGTGACGAAGAAGCGCGTTTTTTGCAGCGGGTCAAGGCCTTGAGCCAGACCAGCGAGGGCGCTTTTGACCCGGCCATTGGCGAACTGGTGCACCTGTGGGGGTTTCACGCCGATGAGTTCCCCTTGCACACACCGCCACCTGATGCCACCGCTATTGATGAGTGGCTGCAACAGCGGCCATCCATGGCCGATCTGCACCTGACCAAGAAAAGTGAAGGCGTGCAGTTGTGGAGCAGCAACCCACGAATCTGGCTGGATTTTGGCGGGGTGGCCAAGGGTTATGCCACTGATGTGGTGGCAAAAATGCTGCAGCAGGCGGGGTTTGCGGACGTGATTATCAATGCCGGTGGCGATGTGCTGGTCAATGGCCAGAAAGGGGTGGCGCCGTGGCGGGTGGCCATTCGCGCCCCGGGCGCCGACTGGCCCGGAGACATTCTGGCGGTAATCGAAAGCCGTGGCCATGAAGCCATTTTTACCTCCGGCAATTATCAGCGTTACACCCGCTATGACGGTACACGCTATGCGCACATCCTCGATCCGGCAACAGGCTGGCCGGTGCCGGATGTGGTTTCCGCCACGGTGATCGCAGATGATGGCACCCTGGCTGACGCAGCAGCCACCGCTATGATTGTGGCCGGTTGGCAGCGGTGGCCGCGCGTGGCGCAGCAGCTGGGGCTGGACAGCGTCTTGCTGCTGGGCGAGGACGGCCGGTGTGAAATCAGCCCGGCCATGGCCGGTCGACTGAAAAACAGCCGCCTGCACTGCCAGCTCCGCTCTGTGGAGGCCGATGGTGAGAAAAATCCAGCCTTGAAATCGGCGCCGGCGCGCCATGAATCTGGCCAATCCAGCGGGAAATCGACATGAAAGTCCTCGGCATCGAGTCATCCTGTGACGAAACAGGCATCGCCATTTATGACACCGAAAACGGCCTCTTGGCCGAGCAACTGCATTCACAGATTGCCTTGCACGCCCGCCATGGCGGTGTGGTGCCGGAGCTGGCATCGCGCGATCACGTGCGCAAGGCGGTGCCACTGATACAGGCCACCTTGAAACAGGCCGACTTGAGCCTGAATGACCTGGACGGCATTGCCTGGACAGCCGGGCCGGGCCTGGCCGGGGCCTTGCTGGTGGGGGCCAGCCTGGGCCAGAGTCTGGCTTGGGCGTTGGACATTCCAGCCGTGGAAGTGCATCACATGGAAGGCCATTTGCTGGCGCCTTTGCTGGGCGATGACCCGCCACCATTCCCGTTTCTCAGCCTACTGGTTTCCGGTGGCCACAGCCTGTTGGTGGCCGTGCGCGAACTGGGTGATTACCGCATTCTGGGTGACACGCTGGATGACGCCGCCGGTGAGGCTTTTGACAAAACGGCCAAATTGCTGGGACTGCCCTATCCGGGTGGCAAGGCCCTGGCCGAGCTGGCCAAAAAAGGCGACTCCGGCCGGTTTGCTTTTCCGCGCCCCATGATAAATCGCCCGGGACTGGACATGAGCTTTTCCGGTCTCAAGACCTTTACCCGCGTGACCTGGGAGAAAAGCCGGCAAGCTGCCACCAGTGAGGCCGAACGGGAACAACTCAAGGCCGATATTGCGGCCGGGTTTCAGGAAGCGGTGGTGGACACGTTGGTGCGAAAATGTCAGCGGGCCATCAAGCAAAGCGGTTTGAAGCGCCTGGTAGTGGCCGGTGGCGTCAGCGCCAACAGCGCCTTGCGCCAGCGTTTGCAGGCCATGACGCAGCAACACGGCGGCCAGGTGTATTTTCCACCGCTGGACTGGTGCACAGATAACGGTGCCATGATCGCTCTGGCCGGTGCCTTGCGCTTGCAGGCCGGCGAGCGCAAAACCGGTTGGGCCATTGATATCCACCCACGCTGGTCGCTGGAAGCGCTGCGACGGCCAGGGCCGGTAAGGAACCTCTGATTGAATCGTGACACGGCATCTTGCGGCGTAAAATCGTCCATTTCTGTGTTGCAAACCTTCGCAATAGCCTGGCTATTACGTGCGGGTTGCGCCTTGAACTGAACAATTTTTCACAACAATCTGCTCGCGCCAGACTCAATCAGAGGTTCCCTGACACCTAACGCTTCTAGGATTCTACTCAGGAAGGCCGGTTATCCCTACCAGTCGCAACTGGCCGCAAAGGCCCGGGCGGTCGGGGCGGCCTCGGTGAGTAACTGCGGCAGTTTATCGGCCTGATCTGAAGCCACGGCCACATCCAGCCAGTATTCCGGCCACTGTTCCAGGCGGGCTTCCCACTGCGCATCAAAACCGCGTTGGAGCAGGCTTTCCAGACGTGCCATGGCGTTGTCCTTGTCCCGGTACAGCCCCAGGGAAACGGTGTTTTCATGCGCCCCGGCGGTGACCACGTAGTAA
>WGBZ01000362.1 GCA_015494035.1 Lysobacterales bacterium
GCCCCAGGGAAACGGTGTTTTCATGCGCCCCGGCGGTGACCACGTAGTAATCCCGTACGCCGGCTTGCGACAGGCGACGGGCCGCCTTAAGCGCCTCGGCGCGGGTGTCCGTGGCCGGAAGAAATACCCAGTAACCGGCCTCCTGACTGGCCGTTTCGCGGCGGGTGCGGGTTTTTATGACGAAATCCTGTAAGGGCTCCAGTACCTGGTTGATGGCCGCCTGGCTGGCAAAGGGTCCGGTGCGGAAACACACCGGCACCACCGGGCTGACCGCGTTGTTATCGTTGCTGGCGGGGTTTTGCCACTCAGGCGACCGATTGACCGGCTCGGCTTCACTCAACAGGCGCAAACCGGGAACGTTCGGGTCGGTGGCGGCAAAGCGCAGCGGCTCGGGCATCGGTTGCTGACGCAGCCAGGCAAAAAAGGCCAGGTTGGCCGCCAGCATGACAAAGAAAAGCCAGCGCATGGGAGTCGGGGAGGAAATCATGAGCGGATTTTACCCGGTTATGGCGGTTTATGCAGGGCTTTGCTGTTCAGCACGCAGGCTCAGTTCGCCACTGTGCAGGGTCTCGCGCTGGCCGTTGCGTTCCAGAATCAGCGCCCCGCTGGCATCCACGCCCCGGCAAATGCCATGCAGCCCAGCCTCGCTGGGGCCAAGCGTGGAACGCACAACCACCGGCTGGTTCAGTAAGGCATCGTGCCGCCACCAGGTGTCCAGCACCTGCTGGCGGTGGGCCTGTCGCCGCACAGCGTCGTTATCGCACCAGCCGCGCACGCATTCGTTCAGCCGGTTCAACAAATGGGCCACAAAGGCACTACGATCCACGGCCTGACTACCGCTGTTTGTCTTTGTCTGGTCGTGGCGGCGCGGCAAATCCGTCAGGTTGGCCACGGCTTGTTCGATGCGCTGGCAGGTTTCCGGGGGCAATTGCCAGTTCAGGCCCAGGCCCACCACGGCCTGACATGGGCCTTCCATTTCGCCGCTGATTTCGATCAGCACCCCGCCAATTTTTTGCAGCCTGCCTGCCTCGTCGCGAGAGACCAAGTCATTGGGCCATTTGACGCCCAGATGCCAGCCAAAATCTGCCGCAGTGTCGACCACGGCGGCGGCCACGGCCAGGTTCAAACCGGCCAGATCGGCAATGCCACCGGCAAAATCCCAGCGGCCTGACAGCACTATGGACCCTCCTGGCACGCTCAACCACTGGCGGCCCATGCGCCCGCGACCCCGGTGCTGGTGCTCGGCCAGCACAAAACCGGGGGAATCCAGCGCCCGGGCATCGTCATTGGTGGAGGTTGTGCTGAAAAGCAGCCGCAGGCCCATGCCCGGCGGCCGCTGCGTCTGTAGCGTTTCGGCATCCAGAGGGGAAAGGCGTTGGGTGAGCCGATATCCGCTGCCGCTGACAGCGGCGATGGGCACGCCGGCGTCACGCAGAAACCGCACCGCTTTCCAGATGGCCGCGCGGCTTACGCCCAGCGCCCTGGCCAGCGACTGGCCGTTGACCACCGGCTGTTGGCAGAGGCGGGCAAATACCGTGGCTGGCAGCGGGTCTTTTGGCTTCACCGGGCCTTCATCAGGACGGCTGTTTTTGTGCCAAGCGAAAAACAAAGGCGCGCAGCGCCGCCAGTTCCTCGGGTGAAACAGCGTGTTGAATCGGGTAGGCGTGCCATTCCACCGGGTAGCCATTGGCTTGCAGGATTTTGGCGCTGGCTTCACCCAGGGCATAAGGCACCACCGGGTCCAGGGTGCCATGGGCCATGAAAATGGGGGTGTTGGCATTGGCCGGGTGTTTTTCAGCAGGCAACTTTTCCGGCATGGGCAGGTAACCCGACAAGGCCACCATCCCGGCCAGCGGTTGCGGGTAGCGGCTGCCGGTGTGCAGGGTCATGGCCGCGCCCTGGGAAAAGCCGGCCAGGATAATGTTTTCCGGTGCAATGCCCTGGGCCACTTGCTCGTCGATGAGGTCGTGAACTATCTGTTGCGAGGCCCGGATGCCGGCTTCATCGGCGCGTGAACCGATGTCCAGGCCCTTGATGTCGTACCAGCTGCGCATGGCCATGCCGCCATTAATGGTCACCGGCTGCACCGGCGCGTGCGGGAAGACAAAACGCAAGGGAATATCGGGGTGCTGAAACTGTGGCACCACCGGCTCAAAGTCGTGGCCATCGGCACCCAGGCCGTGCAGCCAGATGATGGCCATTTCGGGATTGTCGCCGGTTTCGATTCGAACCGCAGGATAGCTCATGAACACTCCAGTCAAAGAAGGGGAAAGGCCCGCCATGGGGCATTGGACTTTACACCCACCAATGATAAGATTTGACGCATCACATGGCAAACAAAAAGGCCGCCCATGCAACGCATTTCCAATCAGAAAATCCTTCCCTGGCTGTTGCTGGGTGCCATGAGCCTGACCGCCTGTGGCAACAAGGGTGATCTGTATTTGCCGCCCAAGGAAGAAAACACACCGACCCAAGACGAGCCGCCCGCTACGGAAAAAACACCCACGACTCCTGCAACCACGGACGAAGCCAACAGCCGCGCCAGGGAAAGCCTGACAGATTTCCCGATGCCGTGAAGGCCTGGTCATGAACGCGAATCGCGCCAATCAACCGGTTCGGAGCCTGCGTTTTGAGAAAATGCATGGGCTGGGTAATGATTTCATGCTGGTGGATGCACGTTTGCAGCGTCTGGACTTGTCTCCCTCTTTGATCCGCCATTGGGCCTGCCGGCGCACCGGCGTGGGCTTTGACCAGTTGATTGTGTTGAGCGACTCAGCCGATGAACGCTACGTGGCGGCTTACCGCTTTTATAACGCCGACGGCAGCGAGGCCGAGCAGTGCGGCAATGGCCAGCGTTGCCTGGGGCGGTATTTGTGGCAAAGTGGCTGGGCGGTAAGTCGCCGCTTTCAGGTCACCGGCCCCGGTGGCCCGGTCAGTATTCACGTGCACGCCATCGACGATGTGGAAATCAGCCTGCCGGCCGCGCATTGTCGCCTGGTGGACGAAACCCATGCGGAGGTATCGGTGGGCAATCCGCACCGGGTGCAGTGGGTGGACTCTGCGCAGGCACTGACAAGTTTGGACCTGGCACAGCTGGCCGCTTCGGTGCGCCGTCACTACCCCCAGGGCGTTAATCTGGAAGTGGTGCACGTGCACAGCCCGCAGCACCTGCGGATTCGTGTGAATGAACGCGGCACGGGAGAAACCCGGGCCTGTGGCAGTGGCGCCGCCGCGGCCGTGGTGGCTACCGTGCAGCGCCTGCTGGCCGAGGATCAAGGCACGGAAAACCCAACAGACAGACCGCAGGCGGTTCGCGTTGACATGCCCGGTGGCAAGCTTTTGGTAAACTACCAGCCAGGCACCGGTGGTCTGTCATTGCGCGGCCCGGCAGCTCACGTGTATCAGGGCCGCGCCTTTTATCCCGCAGCGGACAACAGCCAAGGAGAATCATGAGCGAGAAACCGGAACAACCACACCACACCGGAGCCACTGCTGAAGTCGGCACGGAACCCTCCATGGCGCCCCTGCGGGCCATGGATGTTTTGCGCTTCTTGCGTCAGCACCCCGCCTTTTTCAGCCAGTACCCGGATTTGCTGGCGCAACTGCAGGTGGTCGACAATCAGGGCAGCGTGACCAATCTGGTTAATTATCAGGTCAAGGTATTACAGGAAAAGAACCGTCAGCTGGCCGAGCAGTTAAATGCCATGGTCAGTGCCGCACGCAGCAGCGAAAGCCTGCTTGACAAGGTGTTCGAGCTGGCGCTGGTGTTTTCCAGCCTGCCCGCCGGGCAATCCAGCCTTAATGCGTTTGTGGATTATGTTCGCACGGCTTTTCCCAGCGATTTTCTTAGCCTGGCCGTGCCACCGGCGCTGCTACCGGCCGACACCCGCATGGGGCACGTGATCATTGTCAGTGATGCAGAAGAATTCCAGCAGTTGTTTGCCGATGCGCTGGCCCAGGCGCAACCCCTGTGCGGTCGCCTCAAAGCCGACAAGCTGGAATACCTGTTTGGCGAACAGGCCAACGACGTGGCTTCGGTGGCGTTGATCCCCATGGGAGAAAAAGGCAGCGGCGGATTGCTGGCTTTTGGCAGCCGCGATCAGCACCGCTTTGTGCCGGGCATGTCCACCGATATTCTGCAACGTCTGGCCAGGCTGTTACACCACAAGCTGCAACGGGACGCAGCCACGGCCGGATCAACGGCTTCGGCAGCCGGTTCCCAGTCTCCCGTGGCCGATGCCTGAGGGCGGCCAGATGCGCCCATGACCAGAAACCCGAATCCAGGCAATCACCCAGGCTCGACACCAGCCGGGCGAACTGCAAAAGACAACCTGCCCGACTGGATTGAGCATTATCTGCGGGAACTGACCGAGCAGCGTGGCCTGTCGGCCAACACCCTCAAGGCTTATGGCCGCGACCTGCAGGCATTAACGGATTTCCTGGCTGAAGACATCGCCATTGACGAAATAGACGGCGAGCGACTAAGCGCGCTGCTGGCCGATCGTCACCAGCATGGCCTGTCGCCGCGTTCGCTGGCCCGGTTGCGTTCCAGCCTCACCCGTTTTTTCGAATTTGTGCGGGAAAACGGCCGCCTGCAACACAACCCCTGTGCCTTGCTCAGCACGCCGCGCGTGCCGTTGCGTCTGCCGGAAGTGCTGGATGCCGATGACATGGCCCGTTTGCTCGACATTCCGGCCAGCACCCCGCTGGCCATCCGCGACAAGGCCATGTTGGAGCTTTTCTATTCCTCCGGCCTGCGCTTGAGCGAACTGGCCGGTGCGCGCTGGCAGGATCTGGATACCAGTGGCGGATTTATCCGTGTCACCGGCAAGGGGCGCAAGCAACGCGTGGTGCCGGTGGGCTCGCAGGCGCTACAGACTTTGGCGCAGTGGTATCCGCTGGCCAAAACCTGGGACAAACAGTCCACCGACGCGGTGTTTCTGACCCGGCGTGGCACACCATTGCGGCCGCGCAGCATTCAGGACAGGGTGCGCTACTGGGCCAAACAGCAGGGCCTGTGGCAACGCGTGTACCCGCACTTGATGCGCCATTCATTCGCCAGTCACGTACTGGAATCCAGTCGCGACTTGCGCGCGGTGCAGGAAATGCTGGGTCATGCTGACATTTCCACCACCCAGATCTACACCCACCTGGACTTTCAGCACCTGGCGCGGGTGTATGACGAGGCCCATCCACGAGCCCGCAAAAAACGGCCCGATGCGGGCTCGGACAGCCCAGACAGGTAAGTGGGCAGGCTGACAGACAGAAACCAGGTTTCGGCTTGAAAAAGACTCCGCCTGCCCCCATTGCCTGGGAAAGCTCTAATCGAATCATGAACTTGCTTCTCACACCTGAAATGTCCGATAACTGCGTTGAAGTCCTTGCCAATAGCTTGCTATTGGCTACAAACTTCGCCTTGTTCTCGACCACTTCAGGCATAACCTGCTTCGTTAAGATTCAATCAGAGCTTCCCTAAAACTCTCATACCTATACCTCCCCCCATTAAGGAAATCCCTATGAGCGAAGCAAACACCCTTAACTACCGCGGCACCACCATTGTCGGTTACCGTCGAGGCAACCACGTGGTGATAGGCGGTGACGGCCAGGTGACCCTGGGTCACACCGTCATGAAAAGCAACGCGCGCAAGGTTCGGCGGTTGTACCGCAATGAAGTGCTGGCCGGGTTTGCCGGTGCCACGGCCGATGCCTTTACCCTGTTCGAACTGTTCGAGGCCAAGCTGGAAAAACACTCCGGCCACCTGGTGCGGGCGGCGGTGGAAATGGCCAAGGACTGGCGCACCGAACGCCGCTACGGCAAGCTGGAAGCGCTGCTGGCGGTGGCGGACAAAAACACCTCGCTGATTATTTCCGGCAATGGCGATGTGATCGAGCCGGAACACGGCCTGATCGCCATTGGTTCAGGTGGTCCCTATGCCCAGGCGGCGGCCCGGGCACTGATGCAGAACCCGGAACTCAGTGCCCGTGAGATTGTCACAGAGGCACTCAATATCGCTGCGGACATCTGCATTTATACCAACCGCAATCAGACCATCGAAGAACTGCGCATCGACTGATGCGCGCAGGCTCATCACCCAAACACAGGAAAACCCATGTCCAACATGACCCCACGTGAAATTGTTCACGAACTGGACCGTCACATCATCGGCCAGGCCGATGCCAAACGCGCCGTGGCCATCGCGCTTCGTAACCGTTGGCGGCGCATGCAACTGCCCGAAGAACTGCGGCGGGAAATCACCCCCAAGAACATCCTCATGATTGGCCCCACCGGCGTGGGCAAAACCGAAATTGCGCGCCGTCTGGCCAGTTTGGCAGAAGCCCCGTTCATCAAGGTGGAAGCGACCAAATTCACCGAAGTGGGCTATGTTGGCAAAGACGTGGAATCCATCATTCGCGACCTGGTGGACAGTGCCATCAAGCTCACACGCGAAAAGGCCACGGCCAAGGTCCGGGCACAGGCCGAAAAAGCCGCCGAGGAGCGGATACTGGATGCATTGCTGCCGCGCCCGGCGCCGGTTTTTCCTGGCGAGGTGGTCGCTGAGGACGAAAACACCAGCCGCACGCGGGAAAAATTCCGCCAGAAACTGCGCGCCGGCGAACTGGACGAAAAGGAAATTGAACTGGATGTGTCGCTGTCCATGGGCGTGGAAATCATGGCGCCGCCAGGCATGGAAGAAATGACCACCCAGCTGCAAGGCCTGTTTGAAAACCTGGCCGGGGCCAAAAAACAGCGCAAAAAACTGAAAATCGCCGCCGCCCGCCCGCAACTGATCGAGGAAGAAGCCAACAAGCTGGTTAACGAAGAAGAAATCAAGCAACAGGCCATTGAACTGGCCGAGCAAAGTGGCATAGTTTTTATTGATGAACTGGACAAGGTCTGCAAGCGCGCCGAAGCCGGTGGCGGAGACGTGTCGCGTGAAGGCGTGCAACGTGATCTGTTGCCACTGATTGAAGGCTCCACCGTCAGCACCCGTCACGGCCCGGTCAAGACCGATCACATGCTGTTTATTGCTTCTGGCGCCTTTCACCTGGCCAAGCCCTCCGACCTGATTCCGGAACTGCAGGGCCGCCTGCCCATCCGGGTGGAGTTGCGCGCCCTTACTGCGGAAGACTTCAAGCGCATTCTGACCGAGCCGGAAGCCTCACTGACCGAGCAGTACCAGGCCTTGATCGGTACCGAAGGCGTCCAGTTGCGCTTTACCGAAGACGGCATCCAGCGCATTGCCGAATATTCATGGTCGGTCAACGAACGCACCGAAAACATCGGCGCACGCCGGTTGCACACCGTTATGGAACGCCTGCTGGAGGCCATTTCCTTTGAAGGCGCAGACAACGCCGGGCAGGAGTACGTGATTGATCGTGCCTACGTGGACAAGGTTTTGAACCAGCTGGTGGAAGACGAAGACCTGTCCCGGTACATTCTTTAAGGAACCTCTGATTGAATCTGGCGCGAGCAGATTGTCGTGGAAAATTGTTCAGTTCAAGGCGCAAGCCGCACGCAATAGCAAGGCTATTGGGAAGGTTTGCAACGCAGAAATGGACGATTTGACGCCGCAAGATGCCATGTCACGATTCGATCAGAGGCTCCTTAACCCATAGTAAAAGCTCCGTGTTTTGACGATACCCTACAATCAATGAGGACAAGATCATGCTTTTAAGCACTACCCCCCAAATTCAGGGCCAGCGCATCGTTCATTACCACGGCGTACTGGCTGCTGAAGCCATTCTTGGTGCCAACATTTTCAAGGACTTCTTTGCCGGTATCCGCGACCTGGTGGGCGGACGTTCGGCCGCTTACGAAAAAGAACTGCGCAAGGCCCGGGACATGGCCACCGAAGAACTTATGGCACAGGCGCGCGAACTGGGCGCCAACGCTATTGTCGGCATCGACATTGATTACGAAACCATCGGATCACAAAACGGCAGCATGTTAATGGTCTGCGTGTCAGGCACTGCTGTGACCCTGGAACCGGCCTGAGCCAGCGGGTGATCCGGTGATTGTCCTTGTGTAGAGCGCTGGAAACAAGATTTTACGGCAGCCTGGTAAGCATGGCTTATAATGGCAGGCGGGGGGCATTCACCGGCAGGTGCTGGTGAGGTCGCTGGTCAGCTTGTGCATAGGGCACTACGCAGCGGTCGTTCACCCGCAGAATCATTCACCTGAAGACAACCAAAAACCGAGCCGAAACGGATGGAGCAGAACATGTTAAAGAAACTTTTAAGCCTGGCCCTGGTGGCCCTGTTACTGGCTGCCTGTGGCGACAAGTCCGGCGAAAACCAGAACGGATCCGCCAAAAAGCTGGCCGCCATGGACACCAGCACGCCTCAAGGCGCCTTCATGGCCAACCTGAATGCCATGAAAAACAACGACCTGAAAGCCTTGCTGCAGGCCAATATGACGCCAGAAGAATACGAACAGGCCAAGGCCGAATGGGCCAAGAAAAAAACCACATTCAGCGAAGCTGACAAGGCACAGTTTGCTGCCACTATGCAAATGCTGACCAGCCCTGATGCCGAGGAGCGCATCATGGCCATGGTGGAGCCGCAATTGCAACAGGTGCAGGCCATGCTGCCGATGATGTTGATGATGGCCAATGAAGACATGATTAACCAGAAAATCAGCCAGGCGCCCATTCCTGATGACCAAAAGGAAAGTGCCAAAGCCGTGGCGCTGGCCGTGGTGGACTGGGCCAAAAATGCCGACCTGGGCAACCCCGAAAAGGCCCGTCAGGCCGTGGCGGTGATTGTTGGCACGGCCCGTGATTTGGGCATTAAATCCCTGGATGACGTGGAAAAGCTCTCCTTTGATGATGCCTTGGCCACAGGAGGCAAGGTGCTGGGTGGCAGCAAACAGGCCCTGAAGGTTTACGGCATTGACATGGATGGCATGATGGACAGCGTCAAAATCAAGGACGTCAAGCAAAACGGTGACATGGCCGACATGGTGGTGGCTTTCAAATTCCTGGGCAAACCGCTGGAGCAGAAGATGAAAATGGTCAAAAAGAATGGCCGCTGGATTCCGGCGCCTGCGCCCATGCCAGGTAAGCCACCGGTGCCACCACAGCCGGAAAGCCAGCCAAACACACAACCCTGAGAAAACAAAAACACCTTTACCGGCCGGAAAGCGCATAAACCTTTCCGGCTTTTTTGTCTCTAAGGAAGCTCTGATCGAATCGTGACACGGCATCTTGCAGCGTAAAATCGTC